>JBAQND010000226.1:0-24140 GCA_049303455.1 Thiobacillus sp. | reverse complement strand
GTTCCTCTTCATCACCGCGCCGGTCTCCGCCCACCTGCTCGCCAAGGCGGCGCTGCATTAGAAGGTCAAATCGCTCGCCCCGACGCCGGACACCGACACCCCGGCAGATTGACCGAACTGAATTCCTCCGCACTGCGGGATCAGGGCGCAAACGCGAAAACGCGCGGCTCCAGGTTTCTTCGTGCCCCTTCGCGTCCTTAGCGGATAACGGGGTTTCAACACCGCCCCCATCCCGGCCTGGGAACAGACCTGCTTTTTCGGTCTAAAGTGAAGCCATGGTCAACCTGTTTCGCTTCCTGTCGCGTTTTGTCCTTCCCGCCTGCCTGATCCTGGGGCTGGCCGCGCCTGCCAGCGCGGCGATGGTGCGGGTACTGACGGTGCAGGGGGCGATCAGCCCCGGCAGCGCCGACTACCTGCTGCGCGGCATCGACAAGGCGATCGAGGAGCAGGCGCATCTGATCGTGATCGAGTTGGACACGCCGGGCGGGCTCGACACCGCGATGCGCGACATCATCAAGGCCATCCTGGCATCGAAAGTGCCGGTCGCCACCTATGTCACGCCCCAGGGTGCGCGCGCCGCCAGCGCCGGCACCTACATCCTGTATGCCAGCCACATCGCGGCAATGGCGCCGGCGACCAACCTGGGGGCGGCAACGCCGGTCGAACTGGTGCCCGCCGGCGGCGACAAGCCCGCATCGCCGGATCAACCCGACGCCAGCAAACCTGCCGACGCGCCGCCGGGCGACGCCAAGATGCGCAAGGCGGTGCAGGACGCCGCGGCCTACATCCGCGGGCTGGCCGAACTGCGCGGACGTAATGCCGAGTGGGCCGAACGGGCGGTGCGCGAAGCCGTTAGTCTGTCGGCGTCCGAGGCGCTGGAACTGAAGGTGATCGACCTGGTGGCGACCGACCTCGACAACCTGCTGCGCCAGGTCAACGGCCGCGTCATCAGGATGAACGGCGACACGGTCACCCTGGACACCACCAATGCCGTCATCGAGCGCGTCCAGCCCGACTGGCGCAGCCGCCTGCTGGCGGTGATCGGCGACCCCGGCATCGCCTACATCCTGATGCTGCTTGGCATCTACGGGCTGATCTACGAATTCTCCAATCCCGGCATGCTGTTCCCCGGCGTGGTCGGTGGCATCTGCCTGCTGCTGGCGATGTTCGCGCTGCAGGTCATGCCGATCAACTATGTCGGGCTGGCGCTCATCATCCTTGGCATCGTGCTGATGATTTCGGAGGCCTTCATCCCCAGCTTCGGCGCCCTGGGGGTGGGGGGGCTCATCGCCTTCGTCATCGGCTCGGTGATGCTGATCGACACCGATGTTCCCGGCTACGGCATTCCGTGGGCGCTGATCGTTCCGCTGGCGGTCACCAGCGGACTGTTCAGCTTCTTTGTCGTCGGCATGGCGGTCAAGGCACGGGCGCGGCCGGTGGTGACCGGCGCCGAGCAAATGATCGGCGCCACCGGCGAAATCCTGGAGGACATGGAAAACGAAGGCTGGGCCCACGTCCACGGCGAGCAGTGGCGGGTGCGCAGCAAGGTGCCGCTGAAGCGCGGCGACCGGGTGCGGGTGCGCGCCCGCCGCGACCTGACACTCGATGTGGAACCGGACCAGGATGGTTCATAAAGGAGAAAGATCATGTTTGAATTCGGTGGCCTGACTATTGTTCTGCTGATCGTGGCGCTGTTGGCCTCCAGCATCCGCATCCTGCGCGAATACGAACGCGGCGTGGTGTTCATGCTCGGGCGCTTCTGGAAGGTGAAGGGGCCGGGGCTGATCATCGTCATTCCCGCCATCCAGCAGATGGTGCGGGTCGATCTGCGCACCGTGGTGTTCGACGTGCCGAGCCAGGACGTGATTTCGCGCGACAACGTATCGGTGAAGGTCAACGCGGTGGTGTATTTCCGCGTCATCGATCCGGCCAAGTCCATCCTGCAGGTGGAGGATTACCTGGTCGCCACCAGCCAGCTGGCCCAGACGACGCTGCGCGCGGTGCTGGGCAAGCATGAGCTCGACGATATGCTGGCCGAGCGCGAACGCCTGAACCAGGACATCCAGCAACTGCTGGATGCACAGACCGATGCCTGGGGCATCAAGGTATCCAACGTCGAGATCAAGCACGTCGACATCGACGAAACCATGGTGCGCGCGATTGCCAAGCAGGCGGAAGCCGAACGCGAACGGCGCGCCAAGATCATCCATGCCGAGGGCGAATTGCAGGCCTCTGAAAAACTGCTGGCCGCGGCCGAGATTCTCTCCGCCAGGCCGCAGGCGATGCAGCTGCGCTATCTGCAGACGCTGTCCAACATCGCCGGCGACAGGACCAACACCATCGTCTTCCCGATGCCGGGCGAGCTGATGAACCTGATGATGCGGGGCACGAAACCCGGCGAATAAGAGCGAGCCTGCGCCGCGGAAACCCCCAGCGCGAGAATGGTTGCGGGTAGCAAGCCGGCCCGCATCACGGTATCCTGATACCCGATCCCGAATGCACTCGGGAACCTGTGCCCGCTACAACACTCTGTACTGGCACTGCCATTATTCATTCACGTGAGGAAACCACATGAACCCGCAAGTCACTACCCTCGGCCGCAGCCAGTCTGCGGCGCTGTCGACCAACAAGGTCGTCAAGAACACCTATATGCTGCTGTCGATGACGCTGGCGTTTTCGGCGCTGACGGCCGGCCTGTCGATGTCCCTGAACCTGCCGCATCCCGGCCTCATCATCACCCTGGTCGGCTACTTTGGTCTGCTGTTCCTGACCACCAAGTTCCGCGACAGCAGCCTCGGCATCGCCTTCGTGTTCGCGCTGACCGGCTTCATGGGCTATACGCTCGGCCCCATCCTCAACGCCTACCTGTCGCTACCCAACGGCACCCAGGTGGTGATGATGGCGATGGGCGGCACCGCCGCGATCTTCCTCGGCCTGTCGGCCTATGTGATGACCACCCGCAAGGACTTCAGCTTCATGGGCGGCTTCCTCGTGGTCGGCATCCTGGTCGCCTTCCTCGCCGGCCTCGGCGCGATCTTCTTCAACATGCCCGGCCTGTCGCTGGCGGTGTCCGCGATGTTCGTGCTGCTGATGTCCGGTCTCATCCTGTACGAGACCAGCAACATCATCCACGGCGGCGAGACCAACTACATCATGGCGACGGTCACGCTGTTCGTCGCGATCTTCAACCTGTTCACCAGCCTGCTGCACCTGCTGGGCTTTGCCAGCAACGATTAACCCTCGATGTCACTGGCAAGCGAAACGGCGTCCTCGAGGGCGCCGTTTTTTATCGATACCCACTGCCATCTCGACGCGGCAGAGTTCGATGCCGATCGCGATGCCGAGTACGCGCGCGCCGTCGCCGCCGGCGTCACCACCCTAGTGATTCCTGCCGTCAGTCGCGACAACTTCGCCGCGGTGGCCGCCACCTGCGAACGCTACCCCGGCTGCCTGCCGGCCTGGGGCCTGCACCCGATGCTGCTCGATGTGCATCGTCCGGCGCATCTGGCCGACCTGCGCGCGCAGGTCGAAGCGCAGCGCCCGCTGGCCATCGGCGAAATCGGCCTCGACCTGTTTGTGCGCGATCTCGACTACGCGACCCAGGAATTCTTCTACGTCGAGCAGCTGAAGATCGCACGGGAACACGACCTGCCGGTGCTGCTGCACGGCCGGAAGGCAAACGACCAACTGCTGAAACACCTGCGCAAGATCCGGGTGCGCGGCGGCATTGCCCACGCCTTCAACGGCAGCCCGCAGCAGGCGGACGAATTCATCAAGCTGGGGTTCAAGCTGGGGTTCGGCGGCGCCTTCACCTGGCCGCGCGCCAACAACCTGCGGCGGCTGGCAGTCGACCTGCCGCTGGAAACGATCGTGCTGGAAACCGACAGCCCCGACATGCCGCCGGCGTGGATCGGTCGCGGCCGCAACGCGCCGGGCGAGCTGCCGCGCATCGCGCAGGTCCTGGCCGAGCTGCGCGGCCTGGATATCGTCACCGTCGCACACGCCACCACGCGCAATGCACGCGAACTGTTCGGCCTGGCTTGAGGCCGTCTCAGTTCACGTAGCCAAACGTCCCCACCCACTCCCCGCGGCGGTAATCGATGGCCAGCCAGTTGGGCACATAGGGGCGCGGGTTGGCGATCGGAAAGTCGTCTGACGGCGGCGTGCGCCCGCCTTCTGCGACGCTGCAATGCCGGGTCATGATGGGCCGGAATCGCACCGCCAGGCGGTCGTTGACCGGCGTCGACTGCGCCAGCGCCTCGCCGAAATGCACCCGTTTTCGCAGCAGGCAGGAAAACAGCAGCTCCATCTCGGCGACCAGCGGGGTTGCACGCAGCGCCAGCGCTTTTTGCGCCGCCCGGGTGAGCCTGATTTCCAGCGTTTTATCGTGCAGCGTTATGTTCATGGCAGCGTTCCTGAATGACATCATCCGTACATGGCATATAACGGCCAGACCGGGCCGCGCTGTAATCCGGAGCGGGCGGAACAGCGCCGGGCGTCATTCAGCGCACGGCGCTCATAGCCAGCGCCGCACCCGGGTTTTGTACATCCGGTAGGCGTCCCCGAACTTCGCCTCGAGATGCGCTTCCTCGTGGCGGATCACGCCGTAGCGCAGCATCGCCCAGATCAGCGGCGCGAACAGCAACGGCCACCAGGTCGCCAGCAGCAGCGACACGCCCAGCAGGATGAACCAGTCGCCGACATAAATCGGATTGCGGCTGAAGCGGAACAGGCCGCCGGTGCACAGGCTGGACGCCGCCATGTAGGGATTGACCGTGGTGCGGTGACGCCAGAAGGTCGCGAGCGTCCACACGAACAGCGTCAGCCCGATCCCCACCAGCAACCAGCCTGACGCACGCGTCGTCACGCCCCAGTCGAGCGGGAGCGCATGGACCTCGCGATCCAGCCACCAGCCGCCCAGCATGGCTGCCGCATAGGGTGCGGGCGGCAGGATCAGCGTGCGCGGGCGGTGAGCGTGGTCGGTCATGGCGATGCGGCAGTTCAACCCGGCACGGGAACGAGCAGCACCGGCACGGTCGAGCGCCGTGCGGCGCCTTCGGCCACGCCGCCGAGCAGCCAGCGCTCCACCCCGCGGCGCCCGTGCGTGCCCAGCACGAGCAGGTCGGCCGGCCAGCTGGCCGCCGCCTCGGCAATCGCCGCCGCGACATGCTGGACGGGGTTCGCCGTATCCAGCAGCCGGGTTTCGACCTCGAGTCCGGGCGCCTGCACGCTGCCCCGCGCAGTGGCGAGAATCTTTTCGGCAGCGGCGTAGCGTGCGTCGAGCAGGGTGTCGATGTCGACGCCAAGTTCCGGCCCGGAAGGCAAGAGGCCGATATCGACCACATGAATGATGCGCAGGCTGGCGGACAGCCCCTTGGCAAGACCGGCTGCATGCTTGAGCGCATGCGCGGCGCCGGGGCTTCCGTCGATGGCGACCAGGATTCGTGAATACATGCTTGCCTCGCTCTGCGGTCAGTTGATCGTAGCCGGCAGCATCGTCCGGCCGACATGGCAGCGTCTATTTCAGGTCGCTGTGCGTTACCGCGCGCAAAAACTCGTTGCGCATCTGGTCGCTGGTCTTGAAGCAGCCGGTAAAGGCCTGGGTGACGACGCGCTCGTCGCCGCGCCGGTCCTCGCCCAGCAGCAGGCACAGTTGCTCGGCCTCGATGATGCAGGCCGCGCCCTGCGCCTGGCCGTGCGTCACCAGCGCCTCGGCGATGTCGCGCGTCATCCATTCCTGGTAGGTGAAGCGGTGGCCGACGGCATCGACCATGCGCGCGATGCGGCCGAAGCCGTGCAGCCGCCCGCCGGGGATGTAGGCCACGTGCGCGACCCCGCGAAACGGCACCAGATGGTGCGGGCACACGCCGTGCACCGCGATGCCGCGCACCACCACCATGTCGTCGCGGTCGTCGGCGAACCCCTCTCCCAGCGCCGCGGCAGGCTCGATCGCATAGCCGCCGAGCAGACGCTTCTGCCACAGCTCGCGCACCCGCTCGGCGGTGCGGCCGGTGTGCACCGAGTCGGGCGCCACGCCGCAGGCGACGAGCATGGCGTTGACCGCCTGCTCGAACGCCGCCGGGTCGAATGCGCCGACCTGCGGGATGCCGAGGCTGCCGCTGCCGCGCGGCGTGTGGCGGTCGTGGTCGCAGGCGTCGGCCATTATTTGAGGGTCGCCTTGAGGAACTCCAGCGTGCGCGTCCACGAATCGGTGTCGGCCGCGTGATCGTACTTGAGCGGCAGCCCGAACTGCGCGGCGTAGCTGTCGGCCTCGCGGTTGGTGAAGGTGTGCTTCACCCCGGGATAGGCCACGAACATGTAGTCGGCCTTGGCATTGTCCATTTCGGTCTTGAACGCCTCGACCTGCTCGGGCGGGACGACGGGGTCGGCCTCGCCGTGGAAGACGCGGATCTTCGCCTTGATCTCGCCGGGTTTGGGCGTGACGTCGCTCGCCAGCACGCCGTGGTAGCTTGCCACCGATTTCAGCGGCATGCCGGCGCGCGCCATGTTGAGCACCACGCCGCCGCCGAAGCAGTAGCCCAGCGCGGCGATCTCGCCCGGCTTCACGTTGGGCTGTTTGTCGAGGAAGTGGCGCGCGGCGTCAAAGCGCGCGTAGGCCAGCTGCGGATTTTTGTTGACGCTGCCCGCCAGTGCGCCGGCGTCCTTCGGATTGTCGGCCACCTGGCCGTTGCCGTACATGTCGACCACCAGCGCCACGTAGCCTTCGTTTGCCAGCATGCGCGCGCGCTTTCTCGCATAATCGTTGGCGCCCCACCATTCCGGCACCACCAGCACGCCGGCGCGCTTGTCCTGGACGGCATCGTCATACGCCAGATAGCCCTTCATGACGGTCTCGCCCGCCTGGTAGGTGACATCCTTGCCGACCAGGGCAGCGAGGGCGGATGAGGTGAAAAACAACAATGACAGCGCAAGTGCAGTTTTCATGGGCGTCTCCGGGAGTGAGGGATCGCGAGGCGATCGGGATGATGGGATCCAAAAGCATACCGCGCCGGCATGCGCAATAACAACCGCATTCCCGTCACGGCCATGCGCCCGTGCTGTCTACGCCGCCAGGACAGCGTAAACTTGCGGCTCCACCCGCACGCCCGCCCGCCATGACCGACCCTGTCCGCCTTGCCAAACGCGTCGCTGAACTGCGCGGCTGCTCACGCCGCGAAGCCGAGCAGTACATCGCCGGCGGCTGGGTGAAAGTCGATGGCATCGTGGTCGAGGAGCCGCAGTTCCGGGTCGCCGACCAGCGCATCGACATCGATCCCCACGCCGACCTTGCCCAGGCCGAACCGGTCACGCTGCTGCTGCACAAGCCGCCCGGCTATCGCACGACAGAAGGCGAGCCGCCCGCGTCGCAGTTGCTCACCCCCGACACGCTGTGGCCCGAAGACCGCGCCGGCATCCGCCCACTGAAAAAGCACTTCGCCCAGTTGACCCTGTGCGTGCCGCTGGAAACCGACGCCAGCGGCCTCGTCGTATTCACCCAGGACTGGCGCATTGCGCGCAAGCTGACCGAAGACGCTGCCACGCTGGAGCACGAGGTCATCGTCGAAGTCGCCGGCGAGATGGTCCCCAACGGCCTCAAGCGGCTGAACCGGGGCATCCCCTTCAATGGCCGCACCCCGCCGACCATCAAGGTCAGCTGGCAAAACGAAACCCGCCTGCGGGTGGCGTTGAAGGGCGCCCAGATCGGGCAGATCGCGCACCTGTGCGAAGCCGTCGGCCTGCAGGTGCTGTCGATGAAACGCATCCGCCTCGGCCGTGTCCCGCTGGGGAAGCTGCCAGAGGGACAGTGGCGCTATTTGCTCGAGGACGAGCGGTTTTGAGGCCCGCGGGAAGCGCTGCCGCGCGCGGAACTTCCAGGTGCCGGCCTGATCTGGTTTCATTGACTCCACGCCCCCTGCCCGCGCCATGACCTTTTCTACGCCAGAAGCCGCCGAATCCGCTTTCTACGCTGCCTTCGAAGCGCGCGACCTCGACGCCATGATGGCAGGCTGGGCCCGCGACGACAGCGTCGCCTGCATCCACCCCATGGCCGCGCCGCTGAATGGACGCGCCGCCGTGGCGGCAGGCTGGCGCAGCATGTTCGAGGCTGCCGGGCAGTTCCGCGTGCAGGTGGAATTGGCCCATGAAGTGCGCGAAGCCGGCCAGGTCATCCGCATCGTGCGCGAGTACCTCGTCATCGGCCAGGAAACCGAACCGCGCCCGCCGATCCTGGCGACCAATGTCTATCGCAAGGAAGCCGACGGCTGGCGCATGGTGCTGCATCATGCCTCGCCGCTCCAGGTCGGCGGTACGCCGCCCGCCCGCACCCCGCCCGTGGTGGTGCTGCATTAAGGGCGGGCGCGACGTCGCGCCTTTGCTAAACTCGGCGCCATGCCCGCTCTGGAAAATCCGCCCTATCGCGCCCCCGCCTGGTTGCCCGGCGGGCATCTGCAAACCATTTACGCCAATTTGCTGATCCGCGTGCCGCCGGTCGCATCCCGGCGTGAACGGCTGGAACTGGCGGACGGCGATTTCCTTGATTTCGACTGGATCGATGGCACAGCCGGCACCCTAAAGGACTCCGATCCACTACGCACTAAAGTGCGTGTGGAGTCGTATGCCCCAGTGGTGGTGCTGTTTCACGGCCTGGAAGGCAGCGCCGACAGCCCCTATGCGCGCGCCCTCATGGCCCAGGTGCGGGCACGCGGCTGGCATGGCGTGGTGGCGCACTTTCGCGGCTGCTCGGGCGAGGACAACCGGCTGCCGCGCGCCTATTTCGCCGGCGACAGCGCAGACATTGATCGCGTGCTGCGCCACGTGAAATCGCGTCACGCCGATGCGCCGGTCTATGCCGCCGGCGTCTCGCTCGGCGGCAACGCGCTGCTGAAATGGCTGGGCGAACAGGGCGCGGCGGCGCGCACGCTGGTCGAGCTTGCCGCCGGCATCTCCGCACCGCTCGACCTGACCGCGGCCGGCCACGCCCTGGACCTCGGCTTCAACCGCCGCGTCTACACTGCGCGCTTCCTTTCCACCCTGAAAGCCAAGGCCCTGCGCAAGGCCGCGCGCTTCCCCGGGGTGCTGGATGCCCGGGCGATTGCCGCCGCCACCACGTTCTGCGAATTCGACACGCTGGTCACCGCGCGGCTGCATGGCTTTCGCGATGCCGAGGACTACTGGCTCAAGGTGTCATCCAAGCCGTTGCTGAAATTCATCGCCGTGCCCACCCTCGTCATCAATGCCAGAAACGATCCCTTTATGCCGGCCTGGGCACTGCCGTCATCCGCCGATGCATCGCCTTCGGTCATTCTCGAACAACCCGCCAGCGGCGGTCATGTCGCCTTCCCTTGCGGCCCTTTTCCCGGCAATCTCGGCTGGCTGCCGCGGCGCCTGATGCAGCATTTCGACAGCCGGGCGTGGTAACGCCCATTTCACGTCCTGCAGGTAGAATCTGCGCATTGCAAATCAGGGAGTGCGTTGTGGAATACCCCAAGGAAATCTTCAAGGCCTACGATATTCGCGGCATCGTCGGCAAGACCTTCACGCCGGAAATCGTCGAGGCCATCGGCCACGCCATCGGTTCCGAAGCGGTGGCGCGTGGCCAGCGCGAAATCTGCATCGGCCGCGACGGCCGCCTGTCGGGTCCCGACATGGCCGCGGCCCTCGCGCGCGGCATCCAGAAGGCCGGCATCGGCGTGGTGGATCTGGGCATGGTCGCCACCCCGATGACGTATTTCGCCGCCTATCAGCTGGGCACGAACAGCGCGGTGATGGTCACCGGCAGCCACAACCCACCCGACTACAACGGCCTGAAAATGGTGCTCGGCGATGAAACGCTGTCGGGCGACGCCATCCAGAAGCTACGCGCGCGGCTGCTGGACAATGACCTGGCGCATGGCGCCGGCGGCTACCGCCAGCACGACATCGCCGGCGAATACCTCACGCGCATCGTCTCCGACGTCAAGCTCGCGCGTCCGATGAAGATCATCGTCGACAGCGGCAACGGCGTGCCCGGCGCGTTCGCGCCCAAGCTCTATCGCGACATGGGCTGCCAGGTGGAGGAGCTGTACTGCGAAGTCGACGGCAACTTCCCCAACCACCACCCCGATCCCTCGCAGCCGGAAAACCTGCAGGACCTGATCGCCGCGCTGAAAACCAGCGACGCCGAAATCGGGCTGGCCTTCGACGGCGACGGCGACCGTCTCGGCGTGGTCGCCAAGGACGGCAGCATCATTTTCCCCGACCGCCAGCTGATGCTGTTCGCCGACGACGTGCTCTCCCGCAACCCGGGCGCCGAAATCATTTTCGACGTCAAGTCGACGCGCAACCTGTTCAGTTGGATCCGCGAGCGCGGCGGCCGTCCGCTGCTGTGGAAAACCGGCCACAGCTTCATCAAGGCCAAGATGAAGGAGACTGGTGCGCTCCTGGCCGGTGAAATGTCGGGCCACGTGTTCTTCAAGGAGCGCTGGTACGGCTTCGACGACGGCATGTATGCCGGCGCGCGCCTGCTCGAATACCTCTCCCGGCAGCCGGACATCAACGCCACCCTGCACGGCCTGCCCGACATGCTGAACACGCCCGAGCTCAACATCAAGATGGCCGAAGGCGAGCATTACGCGCTGATGGACACGCTGCAGAAAACCGCGCACTTCCCCGACGCCCAGGAAATCATCACCCTCGACGGCCTGCGCGTGGAATACGCCGACGGCTTCGGCCTCGCCCGCCCGTCCAACACCACGCCGGTGATCGTGCTGCGCTTCGAGGCCGAGAACGCCGACGCGCTGGCGCGAATCCAGGCCGACTTCCGCCGCGTGATCCACCAGGCCGCACCCGGCCTCGCGCTGCCGTTCTGAATGCGGGCCGGTAGCGCCAACCCCCGTCGGCGCTGATTAGGTCGCCTTCACCCCCGCGCAGTTCGCAGCACGGGAATGCGGTGGGCGACCGCGCCTGACGCATTCGGGTCGACCATCGGCAGCGGCGATGGCCGGTGCAGCAGGTAGCCCTGGACGAAATCCACCCCCATTGTTTTCAGGCAGTCCAGCTCGGCCTCGGTTTCGACCTGTTCGGCGATGGTCTGCTTGCCCAGCTCGTGTGCCAGCGTGTGCATGGCTTTGACGATGGCGAACTTTTCGCGGTCGTGATCCATGCCTCGCACAAAATCGCCGTCGATCTTGAGCTGGGTGACCGGCAGCCGTTTCAGGTAACCGAACGAGGACTGCCCCTTGCCGAAATCGTCCAGCGCGAACTGGATGCCACGTGACTGCAGCGACAGGATCAGCCGCTCGCAGGCATCCAGTCTGTCGATGGCGGCGGTTTCGGTGACTTCGAAGCTGATCCGCGCGGAATCGAAATGGTACTGGCCGATTTCATCCAGGATGAACTCTGCCGTACCCGGATCGCTGAGGCTGCGGCCCGACAGGTTCAGCGCATAGCACGCCACGTCCTCGGGATGGGTGTCGAGATAGGCGAAGCAGTTGCGGATCACCCAGCGGTCGAAACTGGGCGCCAGGCCATAGCGTTCGGCGGCCGGCAGGAACTCGCCCGGCGAGATGATGGCGCCGTCCTCGCCGCGCAAGCGCAGCAGGATCTCGTAATGCTGCGTCGTGACCCCCGGCGCCAGCGCCACTTTCTGCTGGCGATAGAGGACAAACCGATTCGCCTCGAACGCCTTGGTGATGGCGCCCACCCACTGCATCTCGTTATTGATTTTCTGCAGTGCGGGATGGTTTTTTTCATACACCTGGATCGCACTGCCGCCCAGCGATTTGGCGTGGTAACACGCGGTGTCGGCCTGCGCCAGGATCTCGCCGATATCGGTCATGCCGCTGAGCAGTTCGGTCACCCCGAAGCTCACGTCCAGGCGGAACACCTTGTCGCCCCACTCGAAACGAAAGCGGCCGATTTCGTCGCGCAGGCCCTGGATATGGTCGAGCGCCTCCGGCAGGGTGGCATCGACGAACAGCAGCCCGAACTCGTCGCCGCCCAGTCGCGCCAGGGTGTGGTTTTCGCCCTCCACGCGGCGTGCCATGATGGCGGTCAGCCGCTGCAGCAAGGCGTCTCCGGCCCGGTGGCCGCAGGTGTCGTTGACCAGCTTGAAGCGGTCAAGATCGATGTAGCAGAAGATGTAGCGCCGCGCCTCGTGCTGCACGCTGTGCAGCGCGGTGGCGAGCTTGTTTTCCATCGCGCGGCGGTTCCACAAGCCGGTGAGGTGGTCGCGTTCGGCCTGCCAGGCCAGGCGCCGCATCAGGCTGCGCCGCTCGCTCTCGTCCTGGAACACCAGCACGCCGCCCGACACCTCGCCGTCGCTCGAACGTATTGGCGCGGCCGTATCGCTGATCGCAATGGTCACACCATCCTGCCGGCGAATCACCGTATGGTAGTCCAGCTCGGCCACCGTATTGTTCCGCAGCGCCCGGTCGAGCGGACTGGCGACGGCTGCGCCGCTTTGCTCGTTGAACAGGGGCAAAACGTCGGCCACCCGCCGCCCCCGTGCATCGGCACTGCCGAAACCGGTCAGCGCCTCCGCCCGGGGATTGAGAAACTCGATCAGGCCGTCCGCGTCGGTGACCATCACCGCATCGCCGATCGACTCGATCGTCACCCGCAGACGTTCCTTTTCGACCAGCAACTGGCCATGCTCGCGTTCCAGCGCCGCCACCAGGTGGCTGACGTGGTCGGCCATGTGGTTGAACGCCAGCTTGGTCTCGCGGACTTCCGGCGGGGAGCCGTGCGCCAGGCTGGCACGTGCGCCGAAGTCTCCCGCCTTGATCGCCCGCGCGGCCGCGCGCAAGACATACAGGCCACGCAAATTGACCCGCAGCACCCAGCGCAGTAGCAACATGACGCCGATCAGACTGCCGATCGCCAGCAGGGTGAAGCGCACCGCCAGCACCCACAAGCCATGGATGGCCGGTCCGGCGTCCAGCGCAACCGCCAGCGTGCCGTAAGAGGCCCCGCCCACGACCAGCTCGGACTGTGCCAGCGGCGCGTGCAGTTCCAGGATCGCGGCGTACCAGGCCGGATAGGGCTGCGGGGCCGGCGGCGTGCGCGCTTCGAACGCGACCTGCGGGGAAGCAAAGCGCACGCTCAAAAGGTGGGAGGCACGCGCGCGCGCCGTGATCGTCTGTTCGATGGCGGGGTAATCGCGCAACAGCACGTGGTCCTGTATCGCCGTCATCAGCGCGCTCAATTCGCGCTCGGCGCCGATGTCGAGATTCTGCTGCGCGCGCGCCTTGAGCGGCAGCCCGAGCACCGCCAGCGTGGCCAGGTACATCGCCAGAACCAGCACGAATACCGCCGCCAGAATGCGGGCCTGCAGGCTGTAGCGCGTGCTGCGCGCCGACTGCGGATCACTCATTCACGGGCACCTGGGTGTGCTTGAAAAATTTCCGGTAGTTGTTGTATGCGCGGTCGTCCGCCGCGACAAAACCGCGCGCGCCGGGCAGGCCGAGCGACCGCGCCGCGAGCCGCGACACGCGCAGTCCCTCCGGGTCGTGCGTCATGCCGGCAAAGGCCTGACGGATTTTTTCGCCGTCTGCCGCGCTGACCCGCGGCGAGGCCATCACGGCAAGGTCGAAATACGGCTCCGACTCGGCCAGCACGCGGTATTTCAACGCGCGGCGCTGGGCGAAATCGGCCATCACCTGATGGTTCACCCCGGCCGCGGCCACCTGGCCCGACATGCGCTGCCCCATCGCCGCCTCCTGGTTGCCGGCAAACAGCGGCGCGACCTTGACGCGGGCGCGCAGCAGCGCATCCATCGGCACGTAATAACCGACGTAGGCATAGGGATTGGCAAACGCCACCGGCTTGCCGGCCAGTTCCCGCAGCATCCTGATCGGCGAGCTGTCGAGCACCACCAGTTGGCCGCGGATGCCCTGCGTGTCCTGCCGTGCCAGCACGCGCCAGCCCAGGCGATCGCGCTTCGGCGTAAACAGGTGGTTGGTGTAGGCAAAATCCAGTTGCCCTGCCACCACGCGATCGGTGGTTTCGTTGGCGGTGCGCCCGATATGCGGTTCCAGCGGCACCCCGGAACGCGCCGACACATAATTCAGGATGGGATTCCAGTAGGCGGCGGTCGCCTGCAGGCTGCGGTGATTGAGCACGCCAAAGGCGTAGGGGACGGGCGGCGCGGCCTGACTCGCGGTGCCCAGCATCAAGGCCAGGCACATCCATACGGCCCTCATCTTGTCTCCCATGATCTTTGATTGAACTGCAATTTATGGTGCGGCGAGTGTACGGTGCGGCCTCGTCATTCCATCATTTCAGCGGGCGGTTTGGCCGCCACGCTGCGATAACGGACAAAAGCGCGCCATATTGAAGGCATGGACTAAAATCGCCAGACGATTTCATTGCTGCCGGAGCTCACCATCGACTGCCTGCTCTTCCACGATTCCAAAGCCCAGGCCATCGCGCTGGCCGACATCAGCGACCATGTCGGCCAGCCGGACCGTTTCCTCTGGGTCGAACTGAAATCGCCCGACAGCCAGACCATCACCCGCCTGGGCGACGAACTCGGGCTGCATGCGCTGGCGCTGGAGGATGCGATTTCCACCCACCAGCGTTCCAAACTCGAGGAGTACGAAGGGCACATGTTCATTGCCACGCGCACGGTGCAGTTGTGCGATTCGCGCATGGAGATGGGCGAAACGCACGTGTTCGTCGGCAGCAATTATGTCGTCGCCATCCGCCACGACAGCGGCGCCGGCTACCAGCGGGTGAGCGACCGCCTGCAGCGCCTCCCCAACGGCATCACGGCGAGTGCGCCCTATGCGCTATACCTGGTGCTCGACCTCATCGTCGACGAGTTCAGGCCGGTAATCGAAAGCATGCAGGACCGCTTCCAGTCACTGGAAAGCCAATTGATCAGCAGCGCAAAGCCTGGGCGCGACATGCTGGAACGGCTCTACGCCATGAAGCGCGACCTGACCGCGTTGCGTGATGCCGCCGAGCCGATGCAGGAAATCACCCAGAACCTGATCCGCCTGCACCCGGAGTTGTCCACCAAGGAACTCAAGGCCTACTACCGCGACATCCACGACCACGCGGTGCGGGTGTCGGACGCCATCGACCGCCTGCGCATGGCGACCTCGGACGCCATGCAATTCCACCTCGCCTCGCTGTCGCTGGAGCAGAACGAATCGGTGCAGAAGCTGGCCGGCTGGGGCGCGCTGCTGGCCTTGCCCTCCGTGGTGTTCAGCCTGTACGGCATGAACTTCAAAGTCATGCCGGAGCTGACATGGCCGTGGGCCTACCCCGCGCTGCTGCTGGTGACCGGCACGGCGGTTGTCGTGCTGTACCGGCGCCTGAGGCGGCGCGGCTGGATCTAGGCGGTCATCACTTGCGCGCGGCGCGCGCATAGCGGATGCGCGTGCCGGCTGCTTCGTCGCGGTCCAGCCACACCACATGCAGCGCGCCGGCCGCATCCAGCGTCGCCACCGGATCGGATTGCCAGCCCGGCCCAGCCGCCGCCGGCACCGCCAGATCATCACCGAACGCCTCACCCGCCCATTCGGACAGCCACACGTCCGGCGTACCGTCACGGGCATCGTCCCACAAAGCCACCAGCTTGCCGCTGGCATCGCCGACGACCAGTGCATGCCACTGCGCCATGTTGTCGCCGAAGTTGTCCTGCACCCGGATGTTCTTGCCGAAGCGGCGCGCACCTGAATCGAATGCGGCAAAGACATCGTAGCCGGACAGGAAGTCGCGCTTGTCGAGCCACACCGCGGCAACCCCCTGTTCGCCCCAGACCGTGAGCGTCGGGCGCATCGCGCCGGTGCCGGCGCCGAGCCCGTCGACGCGGCCGCTCTTGTGGTCGGTCAGTCGGGCCGGCGGCGCAAAGCTTTTGCCATCGCGGCTGTGGCTCGTCATCGGCACGGTGTGGCGATGACGGCGGTCTTCCCACGCCACCGTCACGCTGCCGTCGCCGGCCACCGCCAGCGCGGGCCAGCCCTGTTCGTCCGCCGGCATCGCCGCTTCGACCGGCTGCGCCGATTTCACGGAGAGCGTGTCGCCTGTCAGCGCCAGCCTTGCAACGACGATGCGGCGGAAGCGTCCGGCCTGCTCGGCCCACGCCGCATAGAGCGCATCGCCGCGAAGAGCCAGCGTCACCTGCGCCGCCCCGGCGTTTGAAAGCTGCAGCCTTTGGCCGCCGGGCAGCACCTGCGCATGCACTTTGCCGGCTTCTTCCCAGGCCGCGACAAAACGACCCGCGCCCAGCGCCCGCACCACGGGCTCGTAGCATTCACCCGTGCTCAACTTGACCTCCGGCTGGAACGCCGCCGCCGCGGCGGGCTTGGTCGCCAGATAGCACTGCGGACTGCCGTCGCGATTGTCTTCCCACACCACGCCCACGGTGTCGCCCGACACCGCGACGCCCTGGCGGTTGGCCGATTCGATATGCGGGAAAATCGCCGCGCCCTGAACCGAATTGACGGTCAGCGCCTCGTCCCACGTCCACGCGGCATGCGCTGGCCACGCCAGCACCGCCAGCATGGCCAGCAACAGCGCGGCCGCCCTCACGACTTGCTGCCCAGGAATTCGAGCAGGGTCTTCTGCTTGTAATGCCCGCCGCGCACGTAGCGGTCGTAATCCTGGAAATCCTTCACCGTCTTGAAGCCGGGCGCCTGGAAAATCTTCTCGCCCTGCGGCGTCATGTAGACGAACAGCGGCGTGGCGAAAGCCTGCAGGCGCGCGCCCAGTTCGGCCTCGGTGATGCGCTCGCCGGAAGGCAGCGTCAGCCGCTTGCCGGATTCGGCATCGACATAGACCAGCGCGTAGTTCTCGCTGTAGAGTTTTTTCAGCCCGGCGTCGGAGAAAGTCTGCTTGTTGGTGTGGTCGCACCATGCGCAGCCGTAGCGCCCGAAGTACACGAAGATCGGCTTGCCGCTCGCCTTGGCCGCCTTGAGACCGGCGTCAAAATTGACGAAGGGGTAGCCCTTGGGCGGATCGGCCAGCACGGTTCCCGCCCACAGGCAGCTTGCCGCCAGCATTATTTTGACGAGCTTCATTGTCTTCTCCTTAGTCCGATGACCCCATTCTGATAAATTCAGTCATTCCTGCAACCCGTATTTTCCCGTATTTTCGACCCATGACCCACGATTCCGTTCGTATCGGCCTGGTTTCCATCAGCGACCGTGCCAGCCAGGGCGTCTACGAAGACCGCGGCCTGCCCGCGCTCGAAGCCTGGTTCGGCGAAGTGCTCTCGAACCCCGCGACTTTCGTCACCCGGCTGATCCCCGACGAGCAGGCACAGATCGAGGCGGCGCTGATCGAGCTGGCCGACGTCGAGCAGTGCGCGCTCATCCTCACCACCGGTGGCACCGGCCCGGCGCTGCGCGACGTCACCCCCGAGGCGACGCTGGCGGTGGCGCACAAGGTGCTGCCCGGCTTCGGCGAGCAGATGCGCGCGGTGTCGCTGAAATATGTGCCGACCGCGATCCTGTCGCGCCAGGTCGGCGTCACCCGCGGCGGCAGCCTGATCCTCAACCTGCCGGGGCAGCCCAAGGCGATCAAGGAAACGCTCGACGGCATCTTCGCCGCCGTGCCCTACTGCATCGACCTCATCGGCGGGCCGTATCTCGACGCGCGGCCGGACACGATCGCGGTGTTTCGTCCCAAATCCGCATTGCGGCCGGCCCCATGACCCTGCTTGAAGCCCTCGGCCGCGCCCTGCGCGATCTGTTCAAGCTGCGCGTGCTGTGGGTGGTGGTGTGGCCGATGGGGGCCGCCCTGCTGCTCTGGCTGGTGCTGGGGGTGACGTTCTGGAGCACTTTTTCCGGCTGGATGGTGCAGGGCCTTGATGCCATCGGCATCCAGACCTGGCTGGCCGACCTCGAACCGGTGTGGATCGCCCACACCCTGCAGGCCCTGCTGCACCTTTTACTGTTCGTCCCGCTGGTCTATCTGACCGCGCTGGTCATCACCGCGCTGTTCGGCATGCCCGCGCTGATCCGCGTGGTGGCCGAGCGCGACTATCCGCAACTCGAACGCAAGAACGGCGGCAGCTTCGTCGGCAGCGTCTGGAGCGCCGTCGTCGCCGTCGTGCTGTTCATCGCCCTGTGGCTGGTGACGTTTCCACTGTGGCTGATCGGCGCCGGGGTGATCGTGCCCTTCGTGGCCGCCGCCTATTTGAACCAGCGCCTGTTCCGCTACGATGCCATCGCCGAGCACGCCAGCGCCGAGGAAATGGCGACGCTGTTCAAGCAGGAACGCGGTGGCTGGTGGGAATTGGGCCTGCTGACCGGACTGGTGCAATTTGTCCCGCTGCTCAACCTCGTGGGCCCGGTGTTCGCCGCCCTGGCGTTCATTCACTACGGCCTGGCACGCCTCGAGCAGCGACGGCGCCAGGGTTCAGTCTGACGCCGCGAAACGGCGCCTGAAACCTTCGTCGAAATTGATTTCATGCGCGGTCATCGAACCGATGACGCACTGCGCCAGACTGGCCGGCATCTCCAGGCGCCCGGCCGCATTGACATAGCGGCCACCCATGATTTCCGCCTGCTGGCGCGGCATCGTCTGCGGCAGGTCCGGCTCCGCGTAGCCGTGCGGAAAGACCGGCCAGCCCCCCGCCGCATATTTGTCGGACGCCCCCAGGGTATGCAGCAACTCGTGCGCGATGACGACATTGTTCTGCTGCGCCTGCCGGGGATCGGCAAACACGTGCACCACGCCGATCAGGCCTTTCTGCAGCCCCAGCGAATGCGCCAGCGCAACGCCATCCTGAGGCGCGTGGTACAGCAGGAACAGCTTGATCGCGCCGAGCTGCGGCAGCCATTCACCTGACTGCCGATACACCCACCCGCGCAGCTTCAGACTCCAGAAAACGGTTTTCAGCACGCTGCCGTCGCGCGGCGGGGCCGGCGGCCGCGCATGCAATTCCGGCTGCAGCGTCACCCGCATGGCGGGCGACAGCTTGGCACCGTAGCGCGACGTTTCGCGTTCGAGGAAGGCATTGATGTCGTCGAAATCGCTTTCCTGCAGGGTGCGTATCGTCTCGGCCGCCTGCTGCGAGCCGTCGCCGTTGACCGGGATCACCACGACCTCCAGCGGACCGCGCCAACTGCGCACCAGCGACTGCTCCAGCCAGGTCAGGCTGACTGCCGCGGCCAGGATGCCCAGCAGGATCAGGATGCGAACGCGGCGGAATGTCATTCGCAGCCTTCCCGGCTCAATCCGCTTTCTGCATCGCCTCGCGGATCACCCGGAATATCTCGCGGAAGGCTTTCGGCGGCTTGCTGCGCGCCGCCTCGTCGCGGGCATTGCGGATGACTTGCCGCAAATGGGTGGCGTCGGTGTCGGGATATTTATTGAGGAAAAGCGTCAGTGCCTCGTTGTCGGCGATGAGATTGTCGCGCCATTTCTCGGCCTGGTGCAGCTTGGCGGTTTCCGCCGCCGACACGCCGTTGAAGGCGTCGAGCTGCGCCTGGATCGGCGCCGGGTCGATGCCGCGCATCAGCTTGCCGATGTATTGCTTCTGCCGCCGCAGCGCGCTGTTCTGGGTAATCTTGCGGCAGGCGGCCACCGCCGCGCGCAGATCGTCCGGCAGCTCGATGCGCTTGAATTGCGCGTCGGGCAGTTTGACCAGCAGCGTGCCCAGGTCCTGCAGGGCCTCGACCTCGCGCTTTTTCTGGCTCCTGCTGGGGCCGTCATAGACGTCATCAGGGTCAAATTCCAACTCGGCATCGGGGTCGATCAGTCGCACGGCAGGGCTTTCGGTTGCTGTTATTATCGACATTGTAGTTTCTGCCCATTCAAAACGTGCCGATTCGAATCCTATTGCGCCCCACTTTCCTTTTGTAAGCCGATATGTCCCGCTCCCAATTCAGCTATACCCGCGACCAGCTCATCGCCCTCTCCCGGATCGTCATCGAGCACGCTGCCCGGCAGGGCGCCACCGCCGCCGACACCGAAATTTCCGAGGGCGTCGGCCAGAACGTCAGCGTGCGCCAGGGTGAAATCGAGACGATCGAATACAACAAGGACAAGGGCGCCGGCGTCACCGTCTACATCGGCCAGCGGCGCGGGCATGCCTCGACCTCGGATTTGTCGGAAGCCGCGCTGAAGAGCGCAGTGGAAAAGGCGCTGACGATTGCCCACTACACCGCCGAGGACGATGCGGCCGGCCTGCCCGACGCCGACCGGCTGGCGAAGGACGTGCCCGACCTCGACCTCTACCACCCATGGCCGCTTTCCGTCGAAGAAGCCGCCGAACGTGCGCGCGCCTGCGAAGCGGCGGCGCTGGCGGTGGACAAGCGGCTGACCAACTCCGAAGGCGCCGGCGTCAGCCTGCACACCTCGCAGTTCATCTTTGCCAACAGCCACGGCTTCTGCAACGGCTACGCCGGCTCGCGCCACGGCATGTCGGTCGCGGTGATTGGCGAGGAAAAGGGGGCGATGCAGCGCGACTACTGGTACACCAGCGCGCGCAACGCCGCCGATCTGGAATCCCCCGAATCCGTGGGCCGCATCGCCGGCACCCGCACGGTGCGCCGGCTCAACGGCCGCAAACTCGACACCCGCACCTGCCCGGTGGTTTTCGAGGCGCAGATCGCCACCGGTCTGATCGGCAACTTCGTCGCCGCAGTCTCCGGCGGCAGCCTCTACCGCAAGTCGTCGTTCCTGCTCGACAGTCTGGGCCAGCAGGTGTTCGCCCCGCTGGTGACCATCCGCGAGCAGCCCTTCATCCCCGGCGGCCTCGGCAGCGCGCCGTTCGACAGCGAAGGCGTCGCCTGCCTCGAACGCGACATCGTCAAGGACGGCGTATTGCAGGGCTATTTCCTGTCGACCTACTCGGCGAAGAAGCTCGGCATGACGACGACCGGCAATGCCGGCGGCAGCCACAACCTCATCGTCACCCCCGGCGAGCACGATCTCGACGGCCTGCTGAAGCAGATGGGGACGGGTCTTCTGGTCACCGAACTGCTCGGCCAAGGCGCCAACATGGTCACCGGCGACTACTCGCGCGGCGCCGCCGGCTTCTGGGTGGAAAACGGCGAAATCCAGTACCCGGTCGAGGAAGTCACCATTGCCGGCAACCTGGCCGACATGTTCAAGGGCATCGTCGCCATCGGCCGCGACATCGAGCGGCGCGGCTCGAAGCAGGTCGGCTCCATCCTGATCGACAAGATGACGGTGGCGGGCAACTAAATGCCGGCAGCGCAGCGCTTTTTATTTGCGCTCGTTGCCATTCTCCTGCTCGCCGCCTGCGAGCGCGCGCCGACGCTGTCCAAGCTCAATCCGCACGACGTCATCGTCGCCTTCGGCGACAGCCTCACCCACGGCACCGGCGCCGCCAGCGACACCGCCTACCCGGCGGTGCTGGCAACGCTGACCGGCCGCGCGGTGATCAACGCCGGCGTGCCCGGCGACACCACGACCAGCGGCCTCGCGCGGCTGCCCGAGGTGCTGGCCGAACACCGGCCGCGGCTGGTGCTGCTGTGCCTGGGCGGCAACGACATGCTGAGAAAGCACCCCGCTGCCACCACCGAAAACAACCTGCGCCGCTTGATACAGACCATCCGCGCCAGCGGCGCCGAGGTCATGCTGATCGCGGTGCCGGAACCGAAGCTGTTCGGCGGCGCGCCCGACTTCTATGCACGCATCGCCGAGGACATGCGGCTGCCGCTGGAGGCCAACGTCTTCAACGACGTGCTGCGAGACAACCGCCTCAAGTCCGACCCCATCCACGCCAACGCCGCCGGCTACCGCGTCGTCGCCGAGCGGCTGGCCGAATTCCTGGTCGAGTCCGGCGCGCTGTGAAGGCCCTGCTCGCGCTGGCGCGCGCCACCGACGCGCTGACCGGGCGCGTCGGCCGTGTCGTCACCTGGCTGGTGCTCGTCGCCACGCTGATTTCGGCGGGCAACGCGCTCAGCCGTTATCTGCTCGGCGCAAGCTTCAGCGCATGGCTGGAAATCCAGTGGTATCTGTTCGGCGCGATGTTCCTGCTGGCCGCGGGCTACACGCTGAAGCACAACGGCCACGTGCGCATCGACATCTTCTACAACCGCCTCGGGCCGCGCGGACAGGCCTGGATCGACCTCGTCGGCGGCCTGCTGTTTTTGCTGCCGATGGCCGTGCTGCTGGCGTGACTGGCGTGGCCGATGTTTTACGAGGCCTGGATCACGCAGGAGCATTCGCCCGGCGCCGGCGGCCTCGTGCGCTGGCCGGTGAAGCTGCTGCTGCCGGCGGGCTTCGGCCTGCTCGCCCTGCAGGGGGTGGCTGAAGTCATCAAGCGGATCGGCGTGCTGACCGGGAACCTGGTGCTGTCGCGCGAAGCGCCGGAAGAGGAAGTCTGATGGACGCCGCGTCACTGGAATTGCTGGCGCCGGCGATGTTCCTCGGCCTGGTGGTCTTCCTGCTGCTGGGCTATCCGGTCGCGTTCGCGCTCGCCGCCAACGGCCTCCTGTTCGCCGGCATCGGCATCGCCGCGGGACTGTTCGATGTCTCGCTGCTGCAAGCCCTGCCCGAGCGCGTCTACGGCATCGTCGCCAACCCCACCCTGTTGGCGATCCCCTTCTTCGCCTTCATGGGACTGATCCTCGAACGCTCCGGCATGGCCGAGGACCTGCTCGACACCATCGGCCAGCTGTTCGGCTCGCTGCGCGGCGGCCTCGCCTACGCGGTGATCCTGGTTGGTGGCCTGCTCGCGGCCACCACCGGGGTGGTCGCCGCCACCGTCATCGCCATGGGGCTGATTTCGCTGCCGGTGATGCTGCGCTACGGCTACGACAAACGGCTCGCGTCCGGCGTCATCGCTGCCTCCGGCACGCTGGCGCAGATCGTGCCGCCCTCGCTGGTGCTGATCGTGCTGGCCGACCAACTCGGCGCCTCGGTCGGCGCCATGTACAAGGGCGCACTCGTTCCGGGCCTTGCGCTGGTCGGGCTGTATCTGCTTTATGTATTCGGCGTGACGCTGTTCAGGCCGCACGCCGCCCCCGCCATGCCGGCTTCCGCACGCACCCTGCACGGGTCGGCGCTGCTGCTGCGGGTGCTGACCACGCTGGTGCCGCCGCTGGTGCTGATTTTCCTGGTGCTCGGCACCATCTTCCTCGGCGTCGCCACGCCGACCGAAGGCGGCGCGATGGGCGCCGCCGGCGCGCTGCTGCTGGCGCTGGCGCGCGGGCGCCTTTCCCGCCTGCGGCTGACGCAGGCGATGGACAGCACCACCCGCCTCACCACCTTCGTCATTTTCATCCTGATCGGCTCGACCATTTTCACCCTGGTGTTTCGCGGGCTCGACGGCGACGTCTGGGTGGAGCACCTGTTCGACCAGCTGCCCGGCGGCGTGCTCGGCTTCCTCGTCGTGGTCAACCTGATGGTATTCACGCTGGCGTTCTTCCTCGACTTCTTCGAGATCGCCTTCATCGTGGTGCCGCTGGTGGGGCCGATCGCCTACAAGCTCGGCATTGACCCGATCTGGTTCGGCGTCATGCTCGCGGTCAACATGCAGACCGCCTTCATGCACCCGCCCTTCGGCTTCGCCCTGTTCTACCTGAAGAGCGTCGCGCCCAAAAGCATCCGCACCGCCGACATCTACCGCGGCGCGATTCCCTTCCTCGTCATCCAGCTCTTCATGGTCGCCGTGGTGCTGGCCTTCCCGCAGGTGGTGCTGCGCGACCCGCCGGCCGACGCCAGCAGCGTCACCGAAATCCCCATCGACGTCGATCCCGATGCCTACTACCTGCCGGCCGAGTGGCGCTGAACCCGGGTTCGCCCCAGGGTTTGAACCTGAAAACCGCAGTTGACCGCTTGCCGGCTGAAGGAATGCCGCATGAATTCAGAGGCTTTCTGCTTCGATTGAGCTTACTTGCTGGGTGAGTTAGCTACGCACCCGCTGGTGCGTCTGGTCGCGCGCCTACCTTTGTCGCGCCTCGTTGCAGGCACCGGCCTGCCGCCTTGTTGCTTCGCGGCAGCCACACGCCCAGACGCACCATCGAGCGCGTCCATCTACGGTTTCCAGGTTAAAACGTGAGAAAATGAACAACTTCGCGCATCGCCTGTCAGATGCGCATCAATCGCAAACTTCACACTCCAGGGACCGAATCCATGAGCGAACTCATTATTGAAGACCTCGTCGCCGGCAGCGGCGACACCGCCACCGCAGGTCAAACCGTGACCGTGCATTACACCGGCTGGCTCACCGA
>JBAQND010000225.1:0-12689 GCA_049303455.1 Thiobacillus sp. | reverse complement strand
CAACAGGTGCATATTCGTACCAAGAAATTGCGGCGTATTTCGGGGTGCATTTCACAACAGTCGGAAGAATTGTGAGAAGGGGCGAGTGATGTGCATCTTTGCTAGACCTGACCCCGAAGCTTGCTGGCTAGACCTGACCCCGAAGCTTGCTGGACCCCGAAGCTTGCTGCATCTTTGCTAGACCTGACCCCGAAGCTTGAAGCTCATCTTTGCTAGACCTGACCCCGAAGCTTGAAGCTTGGACCTGACCCCGAAGCTTGACCCCGAAGCTTGACCCCGAAGCTTGACCCCGAAGCTTGCTGCCGGTCTCGACGGGTCGGGGCTCAAGCCCGACAGGCTGTTAGAATGAGTGGCGTTTCAACGGGTTTTCCTAAGGAGCCGCCCCATGCAAACTGTCAAACAAATCGTCCACGATATCGCTGACCACCTGCCAGACCAGGCAAGCTTCGACGATGCCATGTATGCCCTCTACGTGCGCCAGAAACTGGAGCGCTCGCTGAAAGCGGCTGAAGAAGGTAAGATCACCTCACAGGAAGAAATGGAAAAACGCCACCTCAACCATGAAGGTTGAGTGGTCGGATTGCGCGCGGGACGACCTGGACGATCTCGTGCGCTATATCAGCCGGGACTCCGGGTTCTATGCCCGACGCTTTGCCGAAAGGGTTGTTCTTGCCACACGACGATTGCAGACCTTTCCTGAGAGCGGCCGCATGATTCCCGAGGCGGAAGACAAAACCCTGCGGGAAATCATCGTCCATGGCTATCGGATCATGTACCGTCTTGAATCCGGCCGTGTGCTCGTGCTTGCGGTGATGCACGGCAGCCGCGACGTCGATGGGATGGCCGGCAAACCTTGGGATGAAAACTAGATTGGGGGAGTTGTATTTGAGCTTGTCCCCGGCTCACAAGTCTACAAACGAAGCATTCATGTGAAGATATGTGAAGGCCGTTCGTTAAATGCAACAGGTGCATATTTGTACCAAGAAATTGCGGCATATTTCGGGGTGCATTTCACCATTTCACAACAGTCGGAAGAATTGTGAGAAGGGGCGAGTGATGTGCATCTTTGCTAGACCTGACCCCGAAGCTTCACGCTATGACCCCGAAGCTTCACGCTAGACCTGACCCCGAAGCTTCACGCCGTGACCCCGAAGCTTCACGCCTGACCCCGAAGCTTCACGCCAAGATCGGCCAACTGGCGCTGGAGAATGATTTTTTAGAACGCGCGCTCACCAAGGCGGGATTGCTGAGCGCAAAGCCATGATCGACCGGGACTCTACACGTAGGTCTGGCTGGCTTGCCGTGGTAGCAGTAGAGCAGCACCGGCGTGGCCGTGGGGGTGCCGACGAGGATGGCGTCGAGGTTGGCGCTGGACAGGCGACGGGCGTTGGCGATGTGCGCCCGCTCGTAGTTGTCCGGGTCGCGCGAGTCCAGCACCAGCACCTTGTCGCGGGCAAGCACCTGGGCGGCGGTGGCGGGGTCGATGCGCTTGAAGCTTCTGTCCTTGCTCATGGGGTGTCCTCCATAGTGCGGTCGGGGTAGGGCGGCAGGGTGGTGATGCGCGTATCGGTCAGCGCGCGCCCCACGGTGAAGTGGTAAAGCGACTGGAAGCGCTGGCCTTGCAGTCCGAGCAGTTCGTGGAAGGCGTCGTCGAGAAAGCAGCCGATGCCGGTGCCGCGCAGCGCCAGGGTTTCGGCTTCCAGATACAGCACGTGGCCGACGAGGCCGGCTTCCCAGTGCAGCTGGCGGTAGCGCCAGGCGTCCTTTTTCACGTTGGCTTCGAACTCAGCCAGCATGCCCAGCGAGAAGCAGCTGTCGGCGGCGATCGACTGCGCGCAGCTCACCGCGCGGGCGACCTTGTTCCACTTGCCTGCCTGCAGGCGGTAAAGCGGCAAATGGTCGGGACAGCCTTCGGCTTTCTGCCATTCGAATTCGTCGCTCAATGCCTGCCGCAGTCTTGATTCGGCCCCGGCCTCGCGCACCAGGATATACAGGCCGGGCGGCACGCCGTCCACGCGGTGCACGAAAAACACCGGATGGATGGCGGGCGCGTAGTCCCAGATGTCCCACGGCGCTTGCGGGCGCGGCAGCAGGCTGTCGACCAGACGGTAGAAGTCGGCCGCGGCCATTTCGAACTGCGGGTCGAAGCGCTGGGCGCTGCGCCGGCCCATGATGACTTCGGGCGCGGGCAGGTGGGTGGCGGCGCTGCCGGACGGGTAAAGGCGCGGCGGCGCGGCGGCCTCGTCCTGCCTGCTTTCGGTGGCCGAGGCGACTTCGTCGATGACCGGCCAGTGGTACATGGGATGCGGGTCGAGGACGTTGGCTTGGCCGCGCCACTGGGTGTTGGCGGCGTCCCACGCTGCGGGTTCGGCGACTGCCTGGGGCTGGGCCGGGTTGACGAGCTGCGCGGGTCTTGTGAGTTGCACCAGCAGGTCCGGCTCCTCGCGCTCGGCATCGGCGTAGTCCTGGTCGCGTGCGGTGCCCAGCAGTTCCGCCAGGCGCCGGCTGTTGCAGCCTGCCACCAGGCGCACTTCCCAGCCCAGCAGGGCGGCGGCGTAGCGCAGCGCGGCCAGCGCATGGCCGACGTCGAGCTGGCAATAGCGGAAGGCGCGCTCGCCGTATTTCCAGGCTTCGCGCCAGTGGATGGAAGACAGCCCGATCCACAGGCCAGGCGGGTGCGCCGCCGTGGAGGTGCAGCGCTGCTCCAGCGCGTGGCTGCGGCTGGCGTAGTGGTAGAGGCCAGCGTCCAGTCCAGCGACGCCGTGCGCGATCACATAGGCCTCGGTCGGGTGCAGGTTGCCGCTCGACGGGGTGCAGCGCAGCGCCCAGCGGTCAGGCCCGTATTCTTTCCAGGCGGACAACCCAAGCGAGAGTTGCAGCAGGGCGCCGATCGAGTCGAGGGAGAATTCGGGAGCTACCCGGTTTTCGCCGATATGAGCAAGCCGGCCCGCGCAAAGCGGCAGGCGGACGGATGGGCAGCCCGCGAACGCGCGGAAGGGATCGGGCTGGCTGGTCCAGTCCAGCGTTTCAGGGCCGGAGGCATAGCGATCGGGCCGGTGCTTGGTGCGCTCGTGGTAGGCGATGGCGGTGTCGGCGGCGTTCATGAGTTGCTCGCGGAGAGTGTGTCTTTCATTTCGCATCGCGCCGGCAGGTTTGCAGATCGCCGTGTTCTTCGCGCACCAGCGGCGCGCCGATCCATTCCGCGACGCGCGCTGCATCGAAGCCGGCGATGCGTTTGCCGTTGCATTCCATCAAGGGCCGGCGGATCAGCAGCGGTTCGGCCAGCATCAACGCCAGGGCGGTATCCGCGTCGGTACGCTCTGGCACGATCTCACCGGATTTCACGCGCGGCGCGGCGCGGTTGAACCAGTCGGGGACGGGCAGCGCGCCGAAGAATGCGCGCAGCCGCACGGCGGTCCAGGATTCGTCGAGCAGGCTTTTCGCGACGACCTCGTGTCCCGCGTTCTTGAGCAGCAGCTTCTGCCGCGCGTTGTTGGCGCAGCCCGGCTTCTCGTAAAAGATGAGAGTGCTCATGGTGAATTCAAAAATCGTGCTAAAGGAAGCGCTGAGCGTGACCCATGCCGTCATTGCGAGGGGCGCAGCGACGCGGCAACTCAGGAATTTGCCGGGCTGATTGAACTGGGTCGCCACGGCCTTCGGCCTCGCGATGACGGGTCTTGCCTGGATTCATTTCCCACTCCTTTGCGCCAGGGCCAGCAGCGCCTCGGTCTGCGTCTCGATGCGGCGCCGGATTCCCTTGTCCAGCTTCTTCAGCCAATACCCGGGAATGCCGGCAACCCCATAGGCCGCGCCCGCCAGCATGCCGGCCAGCGCCCCGTTGGTGTCGGCGTCCTCGCCGTGATTCACCACCTCGGTCACGCAGGATTCGAAACCGTCCGTGCGGAAGAAGGTGTGGAGAACCGTCTGTACCGTATCGACAATGTAGCCCGATGCGCGTTTGGGATAGGGGTCGAAGCGGAACGCCGGAAACTCGCCGATCAGGCGATTCGCTTCCGCGCGGCAGCCCTTGATTCCGCCGCCCCGAACCAGGGTTCGCGTCATCCTGCCGAGCGCCAGGGTCGCGGCGTCCGACAAGGGGTGGTGATGGGTGATATGGCATTGTTCCAGGCTCGCGCGGCCGAACGCGCCATCGTCGTCAAGCGTCGCCAGCGCCAGAGGCAGGTTGCGCATGCAGGCGCCGTTGCCGGCATCGCCTTCCTGCGGCGAACCGGCCAGCGTGCCGTCCGTCATGTAGCGCTGGATGCCGCGGCGGCAGGTGTTGCCCACATCCACCGGCCCGGCCCTGAACCAGGCCACGAAGGCATCGGCGGCGGCCGTCGCGTTCCAACCGCCGCTGTCGATGAGCGACTGCCCCAGCACCAGCGCCATCTGCGTGTCGTCGGTGGTCTGGCCCGGTTTGAGTTTGAGCCAGCCGCCGCCGACCATGTCGCGGTGCATGCCGTAGGCGTGCTGAATTTCGACGGGCGTCATGAATGCAACCGTTGCGCCCAGGGCATCGCCGACGGCGAAGCCGAGATAGGCGCCCAGTGCACGTTCGTGTACTTCATCCGCTCTATGCCCCCGCAGCGTGGCAGCAGTCATGAAGCATGAATTGGAATGCCTGCGAGCTTGCGTCCCAGCAATCCATCCACCCTTCTGCGCACGGTTTCCACCGTCAGCGGTTTCACCAGCAAGCCATCGATGCCCGCGCCTTGGCAGGCTGCCACCAGCGGATCCTCGCGGTTATCGGCCACCAGCAGAATCTTCGCGCTGGTCAGGCGCGACCGGATAAGCGGCAACACATCCATCCCGCGCTCACGCACGACATCGATGCCCAGCAGCAGCAGGTCGGGCTTCCACTCGATGCTCTTGTCGAAAGCCGCTTCGAGGCTGGACAGGTCATGGGTCTCGTTCTCGTCGTGCAGCATGAACTGCAGCGCCATGCGTGTGATGTCGTCGTTGGCCACCACGAACAGGCGTTTGTTGTCCACCGCTTTTGCGCTCTCTACGCCGATTTGCATCGCACTTCTCCCGGGTGTCTCGTCTATGGAAATAAGGGAATAGCAAGAAGCGTTCCGGTGGCGCAACCCATGGTCGCATGCGGGCTGGCTGCGCGAACGCCACGCCAATGTCGTGTCGCATGTCGGACAAGGCAGGGGCGAATGTAGGGTTGGTGACAAAGAATGAATGCCTGCGATCGGCCATGGCGGCGGGCTGGCGGGGTGCGGAAGCGTGGCACGTGCGTTGCTTCGGTAGATCAACCAAAGGGGCCGCCATGATTTTCTCCCGCACCAGCCAATATGCCATCCAGGCGATGATCTACCTGGCCACCCAGCCGAGCGGGAAGCGGGTTCTTAACCGTGAGATCGCACAGGGCCTGGGCGTGCCGTCGCCCTATCTGGCCAAGATTCTTCAGGGCCTGAGCCGGGGGAAGCTGCTGCATTCGTCGCGCGGCCGCAGCGGCGGCTTCAGCCTGCGCGCCGACGCCGGCAAGACCAGTTTGCTCGACGTCGTCCTGCTCACGGAAGGCGCCCGCATGGATCGCGAGTGCCTGCTTGGGCTCAAGGTCTGCCAGGACGAGACGGCCTGTCCCCTGCATCGCAAGTGGAAACCGGTCAAGAAGGAAATCCTCGCCAGCCTGGGCAGCGTAACCCTGACCTCTCTTGCGAAATCCGTTCAAAGCGGCCAATACCGGTTGGCCGATCTGCCGCTGGCGCTGTCTCGGCGCTGAAGGTTTCTCTCCTTGTTTTTCCCCTTGGGCTTGTCCCCTTCGCTACAGCTTTTCAGGTGTTTGTCGCGTTTGCAACAAGCGGCTCCGGCCTTTTTCGCCAACAAAATCACCATTCAAATCATGGCGTTAACATGTTTTCAATTGGGTGGCACGGTCGTTGCTAAGTACTGGGCGTGCAGCGAATGTTTTGCCGGATCCGTATCCGAAAAAATAAGAAGAAGACGAAAAGGTGCGCAGCAGGATTTTTCGAGTCGGCTGAGTGCTTGCTGCCCGGGTGAATCGATTTTGAATTTTTAACTTAAGGAGATACACGTGGCTAAATTAAGGCAGATTGCCTTCTACGGCAAAGGCGGGATTGGTAAATCCACCACCTCGCAAAACACCCTGGCGGCTCTGGCCGACCTGGGCCAGAAAATCCTCATCGTCGGCTGCGACCCCAAGGCCGACTCCACCCGCCTGATTCTGCACGCCAAGGCCCAGGACACCATCCTGAGCCTGGCCGCCGAAGCCGGCAGCGTGGAAGACCTCGAGCTCGAGGACGTGATGAAGATCGGCTACAAGAACATCAAGTGCGTCGAATCCGGCGGCCCTGAGCCCGGCGTCGGCTGCGCCGGCCGCGGCGTGATCACGTCCATCAACTTCCTCGAAGAAGAGGGCGCTTACGACGGCATCGACTACGTGTCCTACGACGTGCTTGGCGACGTGGTGTGCGGCGGTTTCGCCATGCCCATCCGCGAGAACAAGGCGCAGGAAATCTACATCGTGATGTCCGGCGAGATGATGGCCATGTACGCCGCCAACAACATCTCCAAGGGCATTCTGAAGTACGCCAACTCCGGCGGCGTGCGCCTGGGCGGACTGGTGTGCAACGAGCGCCAGACCGACAAGGAACTGGAACTGGCCGAATCGCTGGCCAAGAAGCTCGGCACCACGCTGATTCACTTCGTGCCGCGCGACAACGTGGTGCAGCACGCCGAACTGCGCCGGATGACGGTGCTGGAATACGCGCCCGATTCCAAGCAGGCCCAGGAGTACCGCGACCTGGCGCAGAAGATCCACAACAACGCCGGCAACGGCACGATTCCGACGCCCATCACCATGGACGAGCTGGAAGACATGCTGATGGAGCACGGCATCATGGAGCCGATTGACGAGTCCATCGTCGGCAAGACCGCCGCCGAGCTTGCGGCCGAAGCAGCGGCTGCGTAACCGAGTCTCGTCGCCTGCGCGCACCCTGTTTTTTGGGGCGGCGCAAGGGCGGCGGACTCAACAGAGGGAGACCTCTGCCAAGGGCATCGCCGGCTTGTCGCAACGGTGCCATTCGCAGAGCTTTCCCGGGAACCGGGATGCCGGTGTTTAGTGTTCACATCAAACAGGAGGGCGAAATGAGCCTCACAGTCGAGCAAACGAAAGCAAGAAACCAGGACCTGATCAAGGAAGTCCTGGAGGTCTATCCGGATAAAACCGCCAAGCGGCGCGCCAAGCACCTGGGCACCTTCGAGGAAGGCAAGTCGGACTGCGGTGTGAAGTCGAACGTCAAGTCGATCCCGGGCGTGATGACCATCCGCGGTTGCGCCTACGCCGGTTCCAAGGGCGTGGTGTGGGGCCCGATCAAGGACATGATCCACATCAGCCACGGCCCCGTCGGCTGCGGCCAGTATTCATGGGCCGCGCGCCGCAACTACTACATCGGCACCACCGGCGTGGACAGCTTCGTCACCATGCAGTTCACCTCCGACTTCCAGGAGAAGGACATCGTTTTCGGCGGCGACAAGAAGCTGGAAAAGATCATGGACGAGATCCAGGTGCTGTTCCCGCTCAACAAGGGCATCACGGTGCAGTCCGAGTGCCCGATCGGCCTGATCGGCGACGACATCGAAGCGGTGTCGAAGAAGAAGTCCAAGGAATACGACGGCAAGACCATCGTGCCGGTGCGTTGCGAGGGGTTCCGCGGCGTGTCGCAGTCGCTCGGCCACCACATCGCCAACGACACCATCCGCGACTGGATCTTCGACAAGGGCGACAAGCATCCCGAGTTCGTCGGCACCCCGTATGACGTGGCCATCATCGGCGACTACAACATCGGCGGCGACGCCTGGGCTTCGCGCATCCTGCTGGAAGAAATGGGCCTGCGCGTGATCGCGCAGTGGTCCGGCGACGGCTCCATCGCCGAGCTGGAGAACTCGCCCAAGGCCAAGCTCAACGTGCTGCACTGCTACCGCTCGATGAACTACATCTCGCGCCACATGGAAGAGAAGTTCGGCATTCCCTGGGTCGAGTACAACTTCTTCGGCCCGTCCAAGATCGAGGCGTCCCTGCGCGAAATCGCCAGCCACTTCGACGACAAGATCAAGGAGGGCGCCGAGCGCGTCATCGCCAAGTACCGCAAGATGATGGACGCGGTGATCGAGAAGTACAAACCGCGCCTGGCAGACAAGACCGTCATGCTGTTCGTCGGCGGCCTGCGCCCGCGCCACGTCATCGGCGCCTACGAGGATCTGGGCATGAACGTGGTCGGCACCGGCTACGAGTTCGGCCACAACGACGACTACCAGCGCACCACGCACTACGTCAAGGACGGCACGCTGATCTACGACGACGTCACCGGCTACGAATTCGAGAAGTTCGTCGAGAAGATCCAGCCCGACCTGGTCGGTTCCGGCATCAAGGAAAAGTACGTGTTCCAGAAAATGGGCGTGCCCTTCCGCCAGATGCACTCCTGGGACTACTCGGGTCCGTACCACGGCTACGACGGCTTCGCCATCTTCGCCCGCGACATGGACATGGCGATCAACAACCCGGTTTGGGGTCTGACCAAGGCTCCCTGGAAGTAAGTATTCGGTGAGGGGTGAGAAGTGAGGGGTCGAACCCGAGCTATCCACCTCACGCCTTACACCTCACGGAATTTGAAGGAGTTTCAAAATGACTCAGGACGTAGAAAACGTAGTCGACCACCTCAACCTGTTCCGCAGCCCGGAATACAAGGAGATGTTCGCTGACAAGCGCAAGAATTTCGAGTTCGCCCATCCCGACGACAAGGTCGAGGAAATGGCCGAATGGACCAAGAGCTGGGAATACCGCGAGCTGAACTTCCAGCGCGAGGCGCTGACCGTCAACCCGGCCAAGGCCTGCCAGCCGCTGGGCGCGGTGTTCGCGGCCGTCGGCTTCGAAGGCACCATCCCATTCGTGCACGGTTCGCAAGGTTGCGTCGCGTACTACCGCAGCCACTTCAGCCGCCACTTCAAGGAGCCTTCCTCCTGCGTGTCGTCTTCCATGACGGAAGATGCAGCGGTGTTCGGCGGCCTCAACAACATGATCGACGGCCTGGCCAACACCCACTCGATGTACAAGCCGAAGATGATCGCGGTCTCCACCACCTGCATGGCGGAAGTGATCGGCGACGACCTCAACGGCTTCATTTCGACCGCGCGGGAAAAGGGCAGCGTACCGGCGGATTTTCCGGTGCCTTACGCGCACACCCCGGCTTTCGTCGGCAGCCACATCACCGGCTACGACAACGCGCTCAAGGGCATCGTCAGCCACTTCTGGGAAGGCAAGGAGCGCACGCCCACCGAGAAGATCAACTTCATCGGCGGCTTCGACGGCTACACCGTCGGCAACCTGCGCGAAGTCAAGCGCATCTTCGACCTGATGGGGATCGAGCACACCGTCCTGGCCGACAACAGCGATGTGTGGGATACCCCGGCCGACGGCGAATTCCGCATGTACGACGGCGGCACCACGCTGGATGACGCCAAGGCTGCGCTGAATGCCAAGGCCACCATTTCGATGCAGCAGTATTGCACCGAGAAGACCCTGGACTACATCGCCAAAACCGGCCAGGAAACCGTGGCGTTCAATCACCCGGTGGGCGTGGCGGCGACCGACAAATTCCTGATGGAACTGGCGCGCATTACCGGCAAGCCGATTCCCGATGCGCTGACCAAGGAACGCGGCCGCCTGGTGGACGCCATCGCCGACTCCAGTTCGCATATCCACGGCAAGAAGTTCGCCATCTACGGCGATCCCGACCTGTGCTACGGCCTGGCCAGCTTCCTGATGGAGCTCGGCGCCGAGCCGGTGCACGTGCTGTCGACCAACGGCGGCAAGGAATGGGAAATCAAGATGCAGGCGCTGTTCGACAGCTCGCCGTTTGGCAAGAGCTGCCATGTCTACCCGGGCAAGGACCTGTGGCACATGCGCTCGCTGCTCAATACCGAGCCGGTGGATTTCCTGATCGGCAACACCTACGGCAAGTACCTGGAGCGTGATACCGGCACCCCGCTGATCCGCATCGGCTTCCCGGTGTTCGACCGCCACCATCACCACCGTTATCCGGTGTGGGGCTACCAGGGCGCGATGAATGTGCTGGTGTGGCTGCTGGACAAGATCTTCGACGAAATGGACAAGAACACCATCGTCCCGGCGAAGACCGACTACAGCTTCGACATCATTCGCTGATGCGGTTGAGGCGTGAGGGGAGAGGGGTGAGGCGTAAAGGCCGAGCCCAGCGCCTAACGCCTCACCTCTAACGCCTCACCTCTAACGGAGAACGGCAATGGATGCACTGTCGAAAAAGGTCCAGGAAGTCTTCGACGAGCCCGCCTGCGGCAAGAACCAGGCGAAATCGGAGAAGGAGCGCAAGAAGGGCTGCACCAAGCAATTGCTGCCCGGCGCGGCAGCCGGCGGCTGCGCATTCGACGGCGCGAAAATCGCGCTGCAGCCGATCACCGATGTCGCGCACCTGGTACACGGCCCCATTGCCTGCGAAGGCAACTCGTGGGACAACCGCGGCGCCAAGTCTTCCGGCTCCAGCCTCTACCGCACCGGCTTCACCACTGACATCAACGAACTCGACGTGGTCTACGGCGGCGAGAAGCACCTGTTCAAATCGGTCAAGGAAATCCTCGACAAGTACGATCCGGCTGCCGTGTTCGTCTACCAGACCTGCGTCACCGCACTGATCGGCGACGACATCGAGGCGGTGTGCAAGGCCGCCACCCAGAAATTCGGCAAGCCCGTGATTCCGGTCGACGCGCCCGGCTTCGTCGGCAACAAGAATCTCGGCAACAAGCTGGCCGGCGAAGCGCTGCTCGACTACGTGATCGGCACCGAAGAACCCGAGACCACCACCCCCTACGACATCAACATCATCGGCGAGTACAACCTGGCCGGTGAATTGTGGCAGGTCAAGCCGCTGCTGGACGAAATGGGCGTGCGCGTCCTGTCCTGCATCTCCGGCGACGCCAAATACAAGGAAGTCGCCTACTCACATCGCGCCAAGGCAGCGATGATGGTGTGCTCCAAGGCGATGATCAACATCGCCCGCAAGATGGACGAACGCTATGAAATTCCCTTCTTCGAAGGCTCGTTCTACGGCATCACCGACATGAGTGACTCGCTGCGCAACATCGCCAGGCTGCTGGTGGAGAAGGGCGCGCCCGCTGAACTGCTGGAACGCACCGAAGCCATCATCCGGCGCGAGGAAGCAGCGTTCTGGGAGCTGATGGAGCCTTACAAGGATTCTCTCAAAGGCGTGAAGGTGCTGCTCATCACCGGCGGCGTGAAGTCCTGGTCGGTGGTCTCCGCGCTGCAGGAAGTCGGCATGGAAATCGTCGGCACCAGCGTGAAGAAATCCACCCTCGAAGACAAGCAGCGCATCAAGGAACTGATGGGCGAGGACGCGCACATGGTCGACGACATGACGCCGCGCGAAATATACAAGATGCTGAAGGATGCGCAGGCCGACATCATGCTGTCGGGTGGACGCTCCCAGTTCATCGCGCTCAAGGCCAAGATGCCCTGGCTCGACATCAACCAGGAACGCCATCATGCCTATGCGGGCTACGACGGCATGGTGACGCTGGTGCGCGAGATCCACAAGTCGCTGCGCAACCCGATCTGGGAGCAGGTGCGGAAGCCGGCGCCGTGGGATTTGCCGGAAACGCCTGCTTGCGAAGACGCGACCGTCGCGGAAGCGCTCGTCGAGCAGGAAGCCGCCTGAGGGAGCGCACACCATGGCCATCGTCACCCACCTCAAGAAATCCTGCGCGGTCAATCCGCTCAAGATGAGCCAGCCGATCGGCGCGGCGCTGGCCTTCATGGGGCTGAACAACTGCATGCCGACGCTGCACGGATCGCAAGGGTGCACCGCCTTCGGCCTGGTGCTGTTCGTGCGCCACTTCAAGGAAGCGGTGCCAATGCAGACCACCGCCATGAACGAGGCCACCACCATCATGGGCGGCTACGACAACGTCGAGCAGGCCATCCTCAACATCCACAAGCGCGCCCAGCCGGCCATCATCGGCATCGCTTCCACCGGCCTCACCGAAACCAAGGGCGACGATGTGGACGGCTATCTGGCCCTGATCCGCAAGAAGCACCCGGAGCTGGACGACGTGGCGCTGGTATACGTTTCCACGCCGGACTATGTCGGCGCGTTTCAGGACGGCTGGGCCAAGGCGGTGGCCAAGATCGTGAGGGAGCTGTCCAAGCCCGGCCCGACCATCGCCGGACAGGTGAACGTGCTCGCCGGCAGCCACCTCACCCCCGGCGACCTCGAAGAGATCCGCGAACTGGTGGAAGCCTTTGGCCTGATGCCGATCATCCTGCCGGACCTGTCGGGTTCGCTGGACGGCCATATTCCGGACAACTTCAGCCCCACCACCCTGGGCGGCACCACGCTGGCGGACCTGCGCGCCAGCGGGCGTTCCGAATTCACGCTCGCCATCGGCGAGCACATGCGCGAGGCCGCGCAGACCCTGCAGGACACATGCGGCGTGCCGTTCGAGGTGCTGGAAAGCCTCACCGGGCTCGATGCGAATGATCATCTAATGAGCCTGCTGGCGGAGAAATCCGGCCGCCCGGCGCCGAACAAGTACCGCCGCCAGCGCAGCCAGTTGATGGATGCCATGCTGGACGCGCACTTTTACTTTGGCGGCAAGAAAATCGCCATCGG
>JBAQND010000224.1:0-1629 GCA_049303455.1 Thiobacillus sp. | reverse complement strand
CGTTCCAGCACGCCGCTGATGCCCAGGACACGCACCAGATCGCCCCAGCCATAACGAATCATCACCGAGGCGATTTCATGCAATCGCGGCAGGTCGCGCACGACCGAAATGGTTTCCCAGAGCATCGTTGATTTTTTGGAATCCGTAATGCCGAGAGTGTACCCGCACGGGGCACGCCGGATTCGTACGCCGCTAAAGCAGCAACGACTCCGCAGTACCCGCAAGGGGCACGCCGGATTCGTAAGCGGCTGGGGGGATCAGGAACGCAGGCGTTCGCTCTGCCGTTTGAGCGAATCGGACAGCGCGTCCAGAACGCCGCTTGCCACCTGGGACAGGCGCTCGGTGGCCGTGCTGGCCGATTCGCTCAAGCCGGCGCGTCCCGCCTTGCTGCCGGCTTTGACGCCACCCGCCAACTGCTGCAGCGCTTCCCGCACCTGCTCGCCGGTGCGGGAACCGCTGTATTTCAGGTGGTCGATCAAATAGCCAAGCTCCTCTTTCAGCTTGCCGCCGGACTGGCTGGCGACCTGTTTGAGGCTGTCGACAAGCTGGGTCTCAAGGTCGCGCAGTTGCTCCAGGCTGGCTTTCAGTTCGTTGTCCTTGAACGCCTTCCCCTCTGCGGCGGCTTCCTGCAAGGCGTAGGAAGCCGCCTGCGCAGCACTGCCGACGGCCGTATCGATGCCGGTCATGGCCTGCTTGAGGCCGTCCTTCATCTCGCCGCCGCGCGCGGCCAGCCCGCTGCCTACGCCTGAGGTGATGGCGCCGACGATTTCACCGATGTTTTGCAGCGCCAGGCGGCGTTCGTGCAGCGCACGCGTGGTTAATTCGCGTACCCGCTCATACAGGTCGGGCTCGGACGCCGCAGCCGCGGCTTCGTCGTGCAATTGCTTGAGCTGCGCTTTTTCAAGGATACTGGTTTCACTGTCAGGAAGAGATGGGGCGTCATGCATGATGCAATCCTCAGGGTCAAGACTCGCCGGATTTGGCCGTTTTTCCTGCTTAACTATAGAGGAGATTATTGTTGGCCCATGAAGCCTGTCGTGCTGCTGTCCCTGTTGGCGTTTCTGTTGGCGTTGCCCGCCCGCGCCAACACCCCGCCCGAAGACATCCCGATGTACGCCGTCAGCCTGGTCGGCAGCCCGTATCGTCTTGGCGGAATTTCGCCCGAAACCGGACTCGATTGCAGCGGTTTTGTCGGCCATGTATTCAGGCAGACAACCGGCATCGTGCTGCCGCGCGACAGCCATGCGATCAGCAAAGCCGCGCAGCCATTGGCTAAAACCGAACTCTTGCCGGGCGATCTGGTCTTCTTCAACACCCTCAACCGCGCATTTTCCCATGTCGGCATTTATCTGGGCGATGACCGTTTTGTGCATGCCGCGAGCAGCCGCTCGGGTGCGGTCATGGTCTCCAATCTCAACGACCGCTACTGGCGCGAACGCTTTGACGGCGCACGGCGCGTCACGCCCCCGGATAATGCCCATTCCCCCGAAATGGTGTCCGACTAGTTTCGGCCCACGCCCGATCCGGTACGGCCTGATGGGGGCTGCGATTCTGTGTGCGGGCTTGGCGCATGCCGCGCAGGATCCCGGTTTTGAAAGCGCAGATGCCGTCAACGAGGGGGCATTGCAC
>JBAQND010000223.1:0-1649 GCA_049303455.1 Thiobacillus sp. | reverse complement strand
ACAGCGAAATCAGCACGACCACTTCGGTCAGCACTTCCAGCAGCGCCGATTCCTTGAGCGGGTTGAAGTGGAACAGATTGAGCACGGTCGGTCCGACCAGCAGCCCCACCGCCAGATAGACAATCGCCGGGGTGACCGGCAGGCGCTGGAGCATCGGAGCAGTCAAGCCCCTGGCGAGCAGTAGGCCGCCCACGAGTAAAAACCATTGTGCGTTAGTCATGGCGCGTTCGCTTCATTGCGTTTTCCGTTGACGTGACTGTCTTGGCGCACAGCCTAATCGGTATCAGGATTTTCCGGTGTACGTCACCGTACAGACTACCGTTAAAGCTGCAAGGGTAAAAAGCGCAGGAAAGGAGCAGGAAAGGAATGGCCGTTCCCCCGGCAGAAAAAACACTTGCTATTCGCCATGGCGCGTCTTGTTGTAAATCGCCTGGCGCCTATAACACTGACACAGCTTCACGATGAACCGGGCAGGGGGGCGTGACGCGCTCAGGAGATTGAATGGAAGCAGGAAGCAAGCACGAAGCGCAGCATTACTTACAGACCGGCCAGCGCACGTGCCATGCCGACGATGGCCGCGAGATTCCGTGCGAGGGTTCCGGCCAGGACGCGTCGTTTGACGTCGGCGCCCCTTGGCCGGAACCGCGCTTCGAGGTGCGCGGTGACGAGGTGATGGATCGCTTGAGCGGTCTGATCTGGTGTCGCGGCGCCAATCTCGCTGAATTTCCCCTCGCCTGGCAGGAGGCGCTGGATTTCGTTGCGGCGATGAACCGCGAACAGCGTTTCGGCCAGCGCGACTGGCGCATGCCCAATCGCCGCGAATTGCGCAGTTTGCTGAGCCTGCAAACAAAATTGCCGGCCCTGCCCGAGCGGCATCCGTTCGCCGATGTGTTCAACGGCTGGTACTGGACTTCGACCACGGCGGCCATCAGCCCGGCGCACGCCTGGTACGTCGCGCTCGATGGCGCGCGCATGTTTTACGGCGGCAAGGATCAATCCTTCATGCTCTGGCCGGTGCGTGGACAAGGCCTGGGTGTGGTCCCGCGCACGGGGCAAAGCCTGTGCTACGACACCGCCGGCAAAACCGTCTCATGCGCCGGTTCAGGCCAGGATGGCGAATTCCGTTACGGTGCCGCGTGGCCTGAACCCCGCTTCGAAATCCTTCAGGACGGGGTGCTGGATCGTCTCACCGGTCTGCTCTGGCGCCGCAGCGCAAAGCTCACTCCGCAACCGGTGGCCTGGCGCGGGGCATTGGACGCGGTGGCCGCGCTGAACCACGACGGCGCGGCAGTCAGATGGCGACTGCCCACCATCAACGAACTGGAATCGCTGGTGGATTGCGCCGTCCACAGCCCGGCCTTGCCGTCTGGGCATCCTTTCGCCGGGGTGCAGGACGTCTACTGGTCGTCCACCACCAGCCTGTTCGAGCCCGATTGGGCGTGGGCCTTGTACCTGGAAAAAGGCGCGACGGGCGTCGGCCAAAAGCGGTTCGCCGAATTTTCGGTGTGGGCGGTCGCGATTTTTGATTGAATCCAGTCATTCTCACACTCGCCATTCACCCCGTAACCGCGGCCCCGCCCGTTTATCGAGGCGTGTGCGGCGCAATGAGGACGCGACTCCGTCAGGTATTGCTGAGCGGTCCCGCGCCG
>JBAQND010000222.1:0-21826 GCA_049303455.1 Thiobacillus sp. | reverse complement strand
TAGCTGTAGTCGAAGCGGCCGCCGCCGCCGCCGGAGCCCTGCTCGCGGCGGCCGTCCTGCTCGGCGATGACCTGCAGCGACAGCCGCACCAGCGGGCGCACGTCGGCCGCCAGGTGGCCGTCGGAGCGGGCGATGAAAATCACCTCGTACTCGGAGGCCAGGCTCGCCATCACCTGGGTCACGCGCGGGTCCATCGCGCGCGCCTTCTTCTCCAACCGTTCCAGCAGCGCGACCTTGTCGGCATCCTGCAAACTCGCGAGCGGGTCGACCGCGGGGTAGAGCTGGCGCCCTTCGCCGCGCTGCGCCACGCCGAAGCTGCGGTTCTGTCCGGCGCGCGCGATCGCGCGGGTGGCGTCGGCGGCAGCGCCCAGCGCATCGAGACTGATGTCGTCGGAATAGGCGAAGGCGGTTTTCTCGCCCGAGATCGCGCGCACGCCGACGCCCTGGTCGATGTTGAAGCTGCCGGATTTGACCTGGCCTTCTTCCAGGCTCCAGCCTTCGGAACGCGAGTACTGGAAATACAGATCGGCGTAGTCGACGTCGTGCGCCATCAAGCGCGAAAAGACCGGCGCGAGCTTGTCGGCGTCGAGCCCGTTCGGGGTCAGCAGCGTGGCTTCGGCGGAATGGAACAGCTGTTCGGCGGTTTGAATGGGAACAAAGGCGTCGGTGAGGTTCATGGCGGTGTCCTGAATTATTTGGTGGGCTCGCGCTTGGCGACCGCACGGCGTTCGACCACTTCGACTTCGATCTGCTTGCACTGGATGAAGCGGTGCTGCAGCGCGGGCAGGCTCTTTCTGAGGCTGGCCTGGTAGGCGGGGTTGATGTTGGCGATGACGATGCCGGACCCGCGCGTCAGGCGGTCGAGCACCACGCCCCAAGGGTCAACGATCATGCTGTCGCCGTGAGTTTCGCGGCCCGACAAATGATAGCCGCCCTGCGCCGGGGCGATCACGTAGGCGAGGTTCTCGATCGCGCGCGCGCGGATCAGGGTTTCGAAATGCGCGCGCCCGGTGGTGGCGGTGAACGCCGACGGCACCACGATGATGTCGACATCGGGCATGGCGCGGTACAGCTCGGGGAAACGCAGGTCGTAGCAGATCGACAGGCCGATGCGGCCAAACGGGCTGTTGATGATCACGACCTTGTCGCCCGGCTCGATCAGCCGGGCTTCCTGATAGCGCTCGTTGCCAAGGTCGAGCCCAAACAAATGGATCTTGTCGTAGCGCGCCACCTGCTTGCCGCGCTCGTCATACACCAGGCAGCTGTTGCGCACTTTGTTCGCCACACTGGCCTCGAGCGGCACCGAGCCGCCAACCAGCCAGATCTTGTGTTTCTTCGCCATGCGCGACAGAAAGGACTGGATCGGGCCCTGGCCTTCAGCCTCGCGCGCCTTCACCACATAGGAATCCTTCATGGTCATGATGCAGAAGAACTCCGGCAGCACGACCAGACGCGCGCCGCCATCGACCGCCAGCTCGATGAGCCGTTCGGCTTCGGCCAGATTGGCCGGCACGCTGGGGCCCGAGGCCATCTGGATGGCCGCCACGCGCACGGTGCCTGCCTGCACTGCGGATTTTTTGACTTGCGCGCCCTTGGAGTGTGCCACGGTCGTTTTTACGGGTTTTTTTGTCGTCATCTAACAGATTCCACGCTCACGGTTCAGATACCGGGTTTTCGGATTTGCTCAGTTTCTTGACATCGGGTTCCTGCCACGCCCCGGTCATCATGTATTCCTGGCTGATGGCTTCCTCGAACGGATCTCGCAGCAGTTTCTGCGCGGCCAGCGCGCCGATCCCGGCCAATGGCCCGCCGATCAAGGCACCGGCCACGGCCAGGCCCTCGGACAATTTCGGGATCACCTTCACCCGCAGTTGCACGGATTCCTGATTGAGGTCGGCCAGTCCGGACATGTTGACCTTGGCGGCCGGCCCGCGCATCCGGAAGTCGTCGCTGTAGACCACGCCGCGCGCAATGCGCAGGGTGGCGCCGATTTCGTCGAAGGCGTAGCCCTGATTGAAGATATCACGGAAATCGAAGTTCAACCGGCGCGGCAGCGATTGCAGGCTCAACACGCCGAGCAGTTTGCCGGCACCGGGATTGATCTTGAGAAACTGCCCGCCGCGGGCCTTGAAATCGAGCTTCCCGGCCAGCGTGTCGAACGCGAAATCGGCCGGCGTGCCGATCCAGGTGGCGTTGCCCTGGATCTCCGCACTGCCGCGCTTGAGCGTGCCGGGAAAACCGAAGCGGCTCAGAAACTGGCCCGCATCCAGCACCTGCAGACTCAGCTCGGCGCGGGTTTCGCTCTGTGCGCCGTCGTACCACAGGCCGCTCATGCGGAACACGCTATCGGGATGCGTGAGCAGCAGGCTGTCGATCACCATCCCCTGCGGCGAGCCGTGCGCCGTCATCGCCAGCCGCCCCAGCGCACGTTCCTCCAGACGAAAATCCTCCACCACCAGATCCAGCGCCGGAAAATCCACGGCCTTCATGCGGATGCCGTCCGCCTGGCCGGTTGCGGGCGCCGCCGCCGGAATGGTCAGCTGCCGGAACTGCGCCGTCGCGCGCGCGGGCAGCTCCCCGGCCGGGCGATAGGTCAGCACGCCGTCCAGGTCGTGCCCGGTCATCTGGGCGCGCAACAGGCCGTTGCGGGTGCCACCCTGCAGGCGCACCTCCCGATAGCGGCGCCCCATCAGGTCCAGTGCGTCAAACCCGATATCCACGGATGAAAGCGACAGGGTCGACTTGCCGTCGCCCTTGGGCAGCAGCGCCGCCCAGCCCGTAATGTCGAGGCCGCGTCCGCTGCCGGCCAGACGCAGGCCGGGCTCGTCCGGCAGTTTCGCGTCCCCGCCAAAGCGGATTTCGCCGCGGCCGAAGCCGTCTGCCACGCTGCTGAGCCACACTGCGCTGACGGTTTGCCCCAGCCGCACCTCATGCAGCCAGCCCTCACCCTGTGGCTGGCGAATCACCCGCAGCGGCAGCGGCTGCGCGGCGGCTTTCGCCAGCGGCGCGGGCAGGCTGGAGATCAGCCCGGCGAGATCGGATTCCACACGGATGCGCACGCCCGCCGGCTCCAGATCAAGCTGGCCGCGCCATGCAGTCTGCCCCGACAAGCGCGCGCCCCATTCCGCCCCGAGCAAGGGCGTCATGCCCGCAGCGGTGGCGCGCCCCTGCGCCACAATCCGCACCCGGCCATCACGGGTGGCAGTGTCGATGCGCAGGGGGCCGCCGAGAAACTGCGCCGTCATGTTCTTCGCCGTCAGGCTGTCATGCGTGAACGCGATGTCGCCGCGCACCCGATCAAGCGACGGCAGTCCGGCAGGGCGCAGGCTATCACCCAGAAACGACAGCCGGCCGGCCAGCGTGGTGTCGTGGGGATGGCGCAGTGGAACAATCAGTTTCAGGGCAAGTTTCATCGAGCCGCTGCTCTCCACCCCACGGGTGACCCCCCGCAACCGTTCCCCGACCGGACTGACGTTGGCGAAGCGGATGAAATCCTGGATGGGGCCGTTGGCCTCGCCGTCGATATGCAGCAGCTCCTCATGATGGATCAGGTCGGGAATGACGGCCTTCACCGGCGCCAGCGCCACCCCGAAAATCCGCGCCTGACTGGCAGTGACCTCCATCGTCTTGCCCTGAAACAGCACGCGCCCCTGGATGCCCTCGATGCGCGGCCAGCCCGGCACGTAGTCGATCACGGCGTCCCTGGCCTGAACGTCGACGCGAAACACGCCGTTGCCGCGCTCGAAGGGGAACTGCCTCAGGTCGCCCTTGAGGTTCAGCCGCACATTGTCGGAATGCCCGGCCACGACACCCCGCCTCACCCAGTTGACCGTGTGATCGCCGATCTTTTTCGGGAAATAGCGGTACACCGCAGTGCCCTCGGCGCGGCTCAGATGCGCGCTCAGGTCGATCACGCCGGGCTGGCCGGCGATCAATTCGTAGTGGCCCTTGGCCGTGCCAGCCATGTCGGGGTTGGCGAACGCCATTTCGTCCAGGGTGACGCGGCGGCCGCGCGGCGTTTTCTTCCAGCTGCCGCGCGCCTGCACGCTGTCGAAGCCGAACGACGGCTCGCGGAACAAGCTGGGCAGACTGAGTCCCAATTGCTTCGACTCGATCGCGAACACGCCCGCGCGCGCGTCGCCGTCAACGCGTCCGGAAAGGTTGGCCAGACCGGGCTGATTGGCGACCGCCGTCACCCCCAGGCCGCTGAAGCGGGCGGCAACATTGAAGTTGTCCAGCCCGGGCTGCGCGCCGCGCCAGCGGAACCGCAATTCATCGAAGCGCCCCCGCGGCTGCAGGGTATGCAGGCGCGCGCGCAAGGCCGCCTCCATTGGCAGGCTCGGCAAGATCGATTGCCAGCCACTCAGGCTGAGCGCCTGTGCCGTGAACTCACGCGACGTGGCGTTCCAGGTCAGACCCGCGTTGAACGGTGCACCCAGGGCTGCACCCGGCCGCGCCACGCGCAGGCTTTCAAGCGCCACGCGCTGACCGTCGGGACCCCGCTGCCACGTGGCCTGGCCTTGCACCGCGTCCAGCCTCAACGCAGGCAGGCCATCACCCAGCTCGGTTTCGATCGCGCGCAGATCCAACGTCGTGGTCACCCCGGCCAGCGCGCCGCGCGCCAGTTCGAACCGCATGTTCAGCGTGCCCTGGCCCTGCCGGGGCTGATACGGCAAGGCCAGCCAGGCGTCCAGTTGCGGAAACGACAGCTGCGCCAGGCTGGCATCGATGCTGCCGTTCCAGGTCTTGAGGTCGTCCGCATTGCGTGCTCTCAGTTTCGCGTCGACCGTCAGCGGCTGGGCCAGACTGGGCGGCGGCACAGCATGCAATTGCAGGCGGTGGGTGCGGCGGGTATTGGTCAGGGTGAAATCGACCGCGGTGAGGATCAGCGGCGGCGCATTGCGCACCTCGTCCAGCCAGGTGAGCGTCGCGTTGCCGACATGCACCCGCCCCTGCCGCAGCAGCCAGTTGGAAAACTGGCTATCGGAGTTGGCCGGGTTGACCGGAATGCCGCCGACATAGAAATGGCCGTCGCGCGCGCGCCGCACCCCGAGCGTCAGCCCCTGCAACTCGATGCGATTGAAGCGCGGCTCCAGAAACAGCAGCGAACGCCAGGCAAACGCGGCCTCGAGTTCGGGCAGGTAGAGCGCGGCGCGGCCCTGCGCGTCGTGCAGACGCACCCCCCGCAGGCGAAATTCGGGGCGCGCCTGCTGCCACACGCCCGACACCGCCTCCAGCGTGACCTGCTGCCCCAGCGCGCGCGACATCAGGCTGGCCACCGTGTCGCGGTGATCGTCGATGTTCGGCAACACCCAGAAAAACATCAGCGCCGCGGCGGTTGCAACGCCCAGCACGGCAAGCGCAGCCAGGGCAGCCAGCGCGCGCGCAGCACGGCGCAAAAAAACGGAAAGCGCTGGGGAAACGGTCATAAAAGCGGGCTCACGGATGCCACGATTCTATGCGCTTGCCCGCGCCTTGCGGCGGCATCCGGCAGGAAATTGATACGCCTCATTCGTCGGTGAAACGGTGAATGAGGCGGCGGTCGCGCTTGGTGGGGCGTCCCTTGATCGCGGCTTCGGGACTGGCGGCCAGCCTGCGCTCGCTGACCTGCTGCTGGCGGCGCGCGTGGCTGGCGGGGTCTTCCACGTACAGCGCCTGCGCCACCGGCGCCGGGCCGCGCTGCATCGACAGCGCGCGCACCGTGATGGTCCAGTCGGAATCACCGACATGAAGATTCAGGCAATCGCCCGGCCTGACCTCGCGCGCCGGCTTGATGCGTTCGCTGGCGAGCTTGACTCGGCCATGCTCGATGGCCTGGCTGGCGAGGCTGCGCGTCTTGAAAAAGCGCGCCGCCCACAGCCATTTGTCGAGCCGCATCTTGTCGAGCCGGCTGGCGTTCAACGTGACGGGCTCAGTCGACATCGAGCGTCAGGCACGCCTGTTGCCGAAACCAGCCGCGCGGCGGCAGCTCGCGTGCAGTACTGGAGCCACGTTTATATTGAGGACAACGACTGAACACTCGACCCAAAGAAACCCCATGCTTACCGTGCGAATAAGCCGAACGTGGCCACGCACACTCCTATCAAAGTAGACAGCTTCCACCGTTTTTCGTTCGCTGGCTACCGCGACTCCGACTGGATGGACTGAAGCCGGGCTACGAACAGATTGCCTTTGCGAACGGCCGGGGACGGAAGACCGATACAATCAAGCCCTTTTGACACAAGGACCCCCCATGCCCAAGATCCTCGCTTTTTCCGGCAGCATTCGCCGCGACGCCTTGAACCGCAAGCTGATCCAGGTGGCCGTTGACGCCGCCCGGGCCGCGGGGGGCGACGTCACCCTGATCGACCTGGCGGACTATCCGCTGCCGCTCTACAACGGTGACCTCGAAGACCGCGACGGCCTGCCCGACAATGCGCTGCGACTGAAAGCCCTGTTCAAGGACCACGATGCCCTGCTGATCGCCAGCCCGGAATACAACAGTTCGATTCCGCCGCTGCTGAAGAACACGATCGACTGGGTGTCGCGCGAATGGCGGGGCGAATCGGGACTGGTGCCGTATCAGAACAAGGTTGCCGCCATCATGGCGGCCTCGCCGGGCCAGTTCGGCGGCATGCGCATGCTGCCGCACCTGCGGCAGATCCTCAACACGCTCGGCGTGCTGGTGCTACCCGGCCAGTTCTCGCTGCCCGGCGCCGACGAGGCATTTGACGAGGAAAACGGCGCGCTGAAATCGCCGGCGCGGCTGCATGATCTGGTGCTGGAACTGGTGAATACCACCGCCGCTCTGCAGCGGGCATAAAATAAGGCGCCGGATGACCGGCGCCTTTTGTGGAACTACTCGGAATCAGGCCGACTTGCGGCGACGCAATTGCGATGCAAGCCCAAACAGTCCGACCCCCATCAGCGCCAATGTGGCGGGTTCGGGTACGGTCCCGTTACCACCGTTACCACCATTTCCATTTCCATTTCCATTTCCGGTGCCGCTGCCGCTGAAGCCGCCGCTGCCGTAATCAGTGCGGCTGGTGTCGCCGGTGTCGCTAGCGTAAAGGTCGCAATCGTTGGAGAGGGTGTTGCCATCCATCGTCACTGCGGCATTCAGCGCGATGGCTCTACCGCAGAGAATGCTGGCAGTCGAATTCAGGGTGACGCTATCGAGCGCGAGAATATTTCCTGCGAACACCGTGCTAGAACCGAGCGTCGCCGACCCGGTGCCGGACCCGCCAGTGACGCCCATCAGCCAATACACGCCATAGTCTGAAGCTAACGCGCCATTGATTACGTCGACGACCGCTGCGCTTGCGGTCGTGAGCGCTGTCCCGACCTGGAAAACGAAGAGCGCACTGGGGTCATTCAGGAAGTCAAGCGTAAGCGTTCCCGTCAATTGGGCCGTTGTGCCAAATGTGTAGATGCCTTGCGTGAGTGTGAGACCACCCAGATCCTGCCCCGTCAGGTCGTTAGTGGACGGCATGCCTGCCAGAGTATTGTACGCAGTGAGGGCATCAGCCTGCGCCTGCTGCGCGACCGCATCGCCTTCGTGTACATACACAGCCCCCGTAGTAAGCGCAGGTTGCCCATTGATGGTGATGGCCGTCTGGCCCGTGATCGAAGTGCCTGGGTAGATACCCAGATCCCCCCAGAGCGTGGTCGAACCGGTGTTCGTCACTGTCGAGGCGCCCAGCACCGAGAAGTTCTCCGCCGTGCCCAGAAATGGCACAGCCACTGCCGGAGAGGCGCCGCAGGCTAAAGCAACGAGCAACGGCATTGCGAATTTCAATTCCTTAATAATGTTCATTTCACTTCTCCCAACTTTGGGCAGCTTTTGCCCAGGGCATTAACAAACCAGATTTCTTCCGTACTGCACAAAACCAATACGACCCATGCTTGCAAGGAAATGGACGTAGATAAGCATAAAATATTCCTGAATGTTTTTTCGCAATGAATCATGTGCTTATAAATCGGTCACGCCCGATCGCAACGCGTCATGTAAAAAATCCCGACAAAAAAAGCACCCCGAAAGGTGCTTGGTACGTCACGCTGCCCCCTACAACCGGGGGGCATCATGCAATCACTGCGACAGCATGTTGTCCTTGGCTAGGAAATACTTGCGGGCAAACGCGACCAGCTGGGCGTCGCTCGGATGGTCCACGGTTTCCACCCCGATCACTTTGTCGGAGACGCCCTGGTCGTGGGAATGGATGTGCTTGATCAGTTCGAGCTTGGCCTGACCCGGGCCGACGATCAGGATTTCCGCGGCGCCGGCGAGGGCTTCCACAATCTCGTGGTAGTAGTTCTGGTCCTCGGGCTGGCGACTGCCGCTGACCGAGCCCCGCTTGCGGTGGAGATTGCGATGCGGCGTGGCCGGACTCACCACTGATTTTTCAACGTCATCCGGACTGATGTGCATGACGTTGGCTTCGTTGTGGTCGAGCCAGACGACGGCATGGTAATGAGACATGATTTTCTTTCGTGGTTGATGGTTGAACGGCTAGTGATTCCAGCTGATGGCACGCGCGGGAAGGCAAAGACATGGATTGAACCCGGATTGTTCATTAGACGATTTATGGCGCGTAGGATGCATTCCGTGCACCTTCGGGTGTCAATCGGTGCACGGAGTGCACCCTACGCAAAGCATCTCGCCCTAATAAACAATCCGGGTTGAACCAGTTTCTCACCTGCCCCCACGCCGTTTATTTCACGGCTTCCTTCTTATTTCACGGCTTCCTTCTTATTTCACGGTTTCCTTCAGCTGCTCCAGAATCGCCGGGTTTTCCAGGGTGGAGATGTCCTGGGTGATTTCCTCGCCCTTGGCGATCGCTCGCAGCAGGCGGCGCATGATCTTGCCGGAACGGGTCTTGGGCAGGTTGTCGCCGAAGCGGATTTCGTCGGGCTTGGCGATCGGCCCGATTTCCTTGCCGACCCAGTCGCGCAACTCGGCGACGATCTTCTTCGCCTCCTCGCCGGTGGGGCGCTTGCCTTTCAGCACCACATACGCCACCACCGACTCGCCCTTGATCTCGTGCGGGCGGCCCACCACGGCGGCCTCCGCGACGCGCGGGTTGGACGCCAGCGCGGATTCGATTTCCATCGTGCCCAAACGGTGCCCGGACACGTTCAGCACGTCGTCGATGCGGCCCATGATCCAGAAATAGCCGTCGTCGTCTCGGTGCGCCGAGTCGCCGGCGAGATAGGTCTTGCCGCCGAGTTCCTCGGGGAAATAGGTCTTCCTGAAGCGGTCGGGGTCGTTCCACAGGGTGCGCAGCTGCGAGGGGAACGGGCGCTGGATCACCAGATAGCCGCCGTGGCCTTTTTCGACCGGATGGCCGTGCTCGTCGGTGATCGCCGCCATGATGCCGGGCAGCGGCAGGGTGCAGGAGCCGGGCTTGGTCGGCACCGCGCCGGGCAGCGGCGCAATCATGTTGGCGCCGGTTTCGGTCTGCCACCAGGTATCGACGATCGGACAGCGCTCACCGCCGACCACCTGGTGATACCACATCCAGGCTTCCGGGTTGATCGGCTCGCCCACAGTGCCCAGCAGACGCAGCGACGACAGGTCGTGCTGCGCGGGCAGGTCGGGCCCCAGCTTGATCAGGCTGCGGATCGCGGTCGGCGCGGTGTAGAAGGTGCTGACGCGGTGCTTGGCGATGGTTTCCCAGAAGCGGCCGGGGTGCGGATAGGTGGGGATGCCTTCGAAGATGACCTCGGTCATCCCCAGCGCCAGCGGGCCGTAGGCGACATAGGTGTGGCCGGTGATCCAGCCGACGTCGGCGGTGCACCAGTAGACGTCGGAATCGGGCTTGGCGTCGAACACCCATTCCATCGAAAGAATGGCGCCGAGCAGATAGCCGCCGGTGGAATGCTGCACGCCCTTGGGCTTGCCGGTCGATCCCGAGGTATAGAGGATGAACAGCGGATGCTCGGCGGAAACCCACACCGGCTCGCAGGTGTCGGCCTGGGTCTGCACGAGCTCGTGCCACCACAGGTCGCGCTTTCCCCAGTTCACGGCGCCTTTGGTCCGTCGATAGACGATCACCTTCTCGACGCAGGCGGTGTCGCCCATCGCCAGCGCCTCGTCGACCGCGTGCTTCAGCGGCACCGTCTTGCCGCCGCGCAGCGATTCGTCGGCGGTGATGACGATCTTGGCGCGGGCGTCCTCGATGCGTTCGAACAGGCTCTTCGCGGAAAAGCCGCCGAACACCACCGAATGGATGGCGCCGATGCGCGCGCACGCCTGCATCGCCACCACCGCCTCGATGCTCATCGGCATGTAGACGATCACGCGGTCGCCCTTGACCACGCCGAGCGACTGCAGGCCGTTGGCGAACTGGCACACCCGCGCGTGCAGTTCCTTGTAAGTGACTTGCGTCGTCGTGCCGTCGTCGGCCTCGAAAATCAGCGCGGTCTTGTCGCCGCGGGTCGCCAGATGGCGGTCCAGGCAGTTATAGGAGACGTTGAGTTCGCCGTCGTCGAACCACTTGTAGAACGGCGCGGCCGATTCGTCGAGCGTGCGGGAAAACGGCTTGTTCCAGTCGATCGTCCGGCGCGCCTGGTCCGCCCAGAAGCCCTCGTAGTCGGTTTCGGCCTGGCGGCACAAGGCCTGGTAGGCGTCCATGCCGGACACGTTGGCCTGTTTGACGAAGGCGTCCGCAGGCGGGAACACACGGGTTTCGGTCAGAATCGACTCGATAGAAGCCATACGGTCTCTCCACTGATAAAGTGTTTGATAACCGCACGATTTTAATTCAAAGCCCCTCTTTCATAGCAGCCTTATTCAAACCACCCGATTCCAGTCATGAGCCATCCCGCACTCGACCGTGTTGTCCGCTGTTCCCGCTATGGCCGCCGCCTGCTGGCGGCACACCCCCTGCTGGCCGAAGCGGTGGCCGGGCAACTCGACCGGGCCTTCAGCCGCGATGCGATGCAGGCATTTTTGAGCGCGCCCGCGTGCGCCGACGAAGCTGCGCTGCATCAACGTTTGCGGCAACTGCGCCAGCGCGTGTGGCTGGTCGCCACCGCGCGCGATCTGGCGGGCAGCGCCGACCTGGCCGAAGTGACGGCCACCTACAGCACGCTGGCCGAGGTGTGCCTCGCGGCCGCGCTCGATTTCCACCACGCGCTGCTTGCCGCGCGCCACGGCGAGCCGCGCGACGAACACGGCCAGCCGCAGCAGATGGTCGTCGTCGGCATGGGCAAGCTCGGTGGCGGCGAGCTCAATGTGTCGTCCGACATCGACCTCATCTATCTCTATCCCGAGGAAGGCGACACCGCGGCCGACCATGGCGCCGCCGCGACTATGTCCCGCAGGGATGGTATCCAGAAGGACAAATCGATCAGCAATCACGAATTCTTCGTCCGCCTCGGGCGCAAGCTGACGGCCGCGCTGTCGGAAGCCACCGCCGACGGCTACGTCTTCCGCGTCGACCTGCGGCTGCGCCCGTGGGGCGACTCCGGGCCGTTCGCGATGGGCTTTGCGATGCTGGAGGACTATCTGGTCGCGCAGGGGCGCCCGTGGGAACGCTATGCCTGGATCAAGGCGCGCCCGCTCACCGGCGGCCGCCACGACGAATTGATGGCCATCGTGCGGCCCTTCGTGTTCCGCAAATACCTCGACTTCGGCGCGTTCGCCGCGATCCGCGACCTTCACGTGCAGATCCGGCGCGAGGTTGCGCGCCGCGAGATGGCCGACAACATCAAGCTGGGGCCGGGCGGCATCCGCGAAATCGAGTTCACCGCGCAGGTGTTCCAACTTATCCGCGGCGGCAAGATTGCCGCGCTGCAGCAGCGGCCGACGCTGACCGTGCTGGGCGAACTGGTGAACAGCGGGCTGATGGCGGCCGACGCACGGCAGGAACTCGCCGCCGCCTACGATTTTTTGCGGCGGCTGGAACACCGGCTGCAATATCTGGACGACGCGCAAACCCAGCAGTTGCCGGACGACGCGGAATCGCAGTCGATGCTCGCCGAGGCGATGGATTTCCCCGACTACGCCGCGCTGATCGCCGCGCTCGACCGCCACCGCAACAAGGTCACCCGCCATTTCGAGCAGATGTTCGCCGCGCCGCAAACCGATCAGGTGAGTCACCCGCTGGCCGCGGCGTGCTGCGGCACGGCGGACGCCGCCACCACCCGCGCGCTGCTGGAAAACGCCGGCTACGACGATCCGCAGCGGGTGCTGGCCACGCTCGACGCGCTACGCCAGCACACCGCGCAACTGGCCGAGTCGACCCAGCTCAGACTCAACGCGCTCTTGCCGCCCGCGCTCGAAGTCATCGGCAGCCAGCCCGATCCGGCGGCCACGCTGGAACGCTTTGCCGCGCTGATGCAGTCCATCGCGCGCCGTTCCACCTACCTGGCGCTGCTCGCCGAATACCCGGCGGCATTGCGCCAGCTGGTGCGCCTGTTGGCGGCGAGCCCGTGGGCGGCGCAGGTGCTGACGCAGCAGCCGCAGCTACTGGACGAACTGATCGCGCCGCAATCCCTGATGAGTGTGCCCGACTGGGCGCAGCTTGCCGCGCAACTGCGCGACGAACTCGACGCCCGCCCCGGCGACACCGAAGCGCAGCTGGATGCGCTGCGCCGCTTCAAGCAGGTGCAGACGCTGCGTCTGTTGGCGCAGGACGTGGCGGGCCGGCTGACACTGGAGGCGCTGTCGGATCACTTGTCGAATCTCGCCGACACGCTGCTTGCCGAAACCCTTGCGCGCTGCTGGGCCGGACTGAAGACGCGCCACCGCGACACGCCGCGCTTCGCCGTCGTCGGCTACGGCAAGCTCGGCGGCCGGGAGCTCGGCTACGCGTCCGACCTCGATCTGGTGTTCCTCTACGACGACACCGACGAGCGCGCGCAGGAAATCTACGCACGGCTGACGCAGCGCATCAACACCTGGCTCGGCACCCTCACCCCGGCGGGCATTCTCTACGAGACCGACCTGCGCCTGCGCCCGGACGGCGCGGCGGGCCTGCTGGTCAGTTCGGTCGAAGCGTTCCGCGACTACCAGCTGCATCACGCCTGGACCTGGGAGCATCAGGCACTGACGCGCGCGCGCTTCGTCTGCGGCGACACGGCGATCGGCGCGGCCTTCGAGGCCCTGCGCCGCGAAGTGCTGTGCGCGCCGCGCGACGCCGGCAAGCTGCGCGAGGAAGTGCTGGCGATGCGCGAAAAAATGCACGCCGGCCACGTCAACGCCAGCGAACTGTTCGACTTGAAGCACGACAGCGGCGGCATCGTCGATGTCGAGTTCTGCGTGCAGTATCTGGTGCTGCGGCATTGCGCCACCCACCCCGAACTCGCCGACAACGTCGGCAACATCGCGCTCCTGCTGCGCGCGGGCGCGGCCGGACTGGTTCCCGCCGGCATCGCCGAGGCCGCCGCCGACGCCTACCGTGAACTGCGCCGCCAGCAGCACGCGATCAAGCTCAGCGGCGCGGACTATGCGCGGGTGCCGCTGCCCGCGGTGGAAAGCGTGCGCGATGCCGTCAAGTCGCTGTGGCAGCAGGTCATGGCCACGGCAGGCTGAAATTCCTGCCATGATGAGCGCTTTGCCGCATCCGGAGATCACGCCTTGAGTTCAAACACCCCCGCCGCCAGCGAGGTCCTGCGCCAGTTCCGCATGATTTTCGGCGCCGTGCGCCAGCATTTCAAGGCAGTGGAAAAGGCCTGCGGCGTCAGCGGCGCGCAGATCTGGGCGATGGCCGCGTTGCGCCAGCATCCCGGCATGAAAGTGTCCGAGCTGGCGCAGGCCCTGTCGATCCACGCCTCGACCGCCAGCAACCTGCTCGACAAGATCGAAAAGGCCGGGCTGGTCCGGCGCGAACGCAACCATGTCGACCAGCGCGTGGTGCAGCTCTATCTCACCGCCGCGGGGGAGCAGGCGCTCGAACGAGCGCCGCAGCCCCAGACCGGCATCCTCACGCACGCGCTCGGTCAGTTGCCCGACGATGCGCTGGCGCGCCTCAACCAGGATCTGGCGGCGCTGATCGCGCAGATGGGCGCGGTCGACACCCAGGCCGCGCAAAAGCCGCTGTCGGAACTCTGAGCCGCCGCGCTACGCGGCGCGGTACAGCCAGCCGCGCCGCACCAGCCATTTCTCGATTTCCACCCCGAAAAACACCACCGACGACAATGCCAGGCATGCGGCCAGTTCGCCCAGGCTCAAGGGCTCGGTCCTGAAAATCGGATTGAGCCAGGGCACGTAGAGCACCGCCATCTGCAGGGCGAAGGTCAGCAGCAGCGCGCCGATCAGCAGCCGGTTGGACAGCACGCCCTGGCTGAACAGCGATTCGCGTTCGGAGCGGATCGCCAGCACGTGGCCCAGCTGCGACAGCGTCAGCACGGTGAACACCATGCTCTGCCAGTGCGCGGAACCGGTATGGATCGCCCAGGCCTGCGTCAGCAGCGACACCCCGCCCATCAAGAGGCCCACCCACAGGATGTGCTGCCACATGCCGTGGGCGAAGATGCTTTCCCTGGGCGCGCGCGGTGGCCGCTGCATGACGTTGCGCTCGGCCTGTTCATTGGCGAGCGCGAGCCCAGGCAGGCCGTCGGTGACCAGGTTGATCCACAAAATGTGGATCGGCAGCAGCGGGATCGGCAGCCCGAGAAAGGGCGCGAGGAAGATGGTCCAGATCTCGCCGGAGTTGCTCGTCATCGTGTATTTGATGAACTTGCGGATGTTGTCGAAGATGCGGCGGCCTTCGCGCACCGCATGGACAATGGTAGCGAAGTTGTCGTCCAGGAGCGTCATGTGCGCCGCCTCGCGCGCCACGTCGGTGCCACCCTTGCCCATGGCGACGCCGATATCGGCCCGTTTCAGCGCCGGCGCGTCGTTCACGCCGTCACCCGTCATGGCGACGAATTCGCCCTGGTCCTGCAGCGCCTGCACGATCTTGATCTTCTGTTCCGGGTTGATGCGCGCGTAGACCCGCACCGATTCCACCTCGCGTTCGAATTCCGCCAAGCTCAATCGCGCCAGCTCGCTGCCGGTGAGCACGCGGCCGCCCTCGTCGATGATGCCCAGCCGCATCGCAATGGCACGCGCGGTGGCGGGATGGTCGCCGGTGATCATCACCGGGATGATGCCGGCGGCCTTGCAGGCCGCAACCGATTCGGCCGCCTCGGGGCGCGGCGGATCGATCAGGCCGGCCAGCCCGATGAAGGTGAGCCCGGTTTCCACCGAGGCGGCATCGAGCGTATCCGGCACGGCCGGCAATCGTTTCAGCGCGAAGGCCAGCACGCGAAGGCCCTGCGCGGCCAGCTGCTCGGCTTCGTCCTGCAGCGCCGCCTGATCGATTGCCACGGTTCCCGCTGCGGCAAGCTGGTCGACACACAGCGACAGCACGCCCTCGGGCGCGCCCTTGACCAGCATCAGCACGGCCTTGCTTTCGCGATGCAGCGTGCTCATGCGCGCGCGCTCTGAATCGAAGGGAATCTCCGCCTGGCGCGGCAAGGTTTCCTTCAACTCAGGCTGGCTGAACCCGGCCGCCTGCGCGGCTTCGAGCAAGGCGGTTTCGGTGGGGTCACCGGTCAGCTTTCCGTCAGCGTCGGCCACGGCATCGTTGCACAGCGCCATCACCAGCCCCAGTTCGCGCCACGGCGAAAATTCCGTATCGGACAGTGCGGGCCGGGTTTCGCCAGCGGCCAGCACGCAGTCGACGTGCATCTGGTTGAGCGTGAGCGTGCCGGTCTTGTCGGAGCAGATGTAGGTGACCGAGCCGAGCGTTTCCACCGCGGGCAGGCGGCGGATCAGCGCGTTCTGCTTAACCAGGCGCGCCGCGCCCAGCGCAAGCGAAATGGTGACCACCGCCGGCAGCGCCTCGGGGATGGCGGCGACGGCCAGGCTGATCGCGGTGAGCAGCATCAGCAGCGGCGGCTCGCCGCGCAGCCAGCCGGCGACGAAAATGATGACGCAGATCGCCAGCACCACCAGCGCCAGATGCTGACCGAAGCGCGCCAGCCGCTTCTGCAGCGGCGTCTTTCCGGACTCGCCGGACAGCAGCGCGGCGATCTTCCCCAGCTCGGTCTTCATGCCGGTCGCCACCACCAGGCCGCGCGCGCGGCCGTAGGTCACCACCGTCCCCTTGTAGGCCAGGTTGAGGCGGTCGCCGAGTGTCAGCCCGGTTTGTTCCAGGCTTGCGAGCTGCTTGTCGACCGGCTGCGATTCGCCGGTGAGCGCGGACTCGTCGACCTTGAGCGCGGCCAGTTCGGTCAGGCGCAGGTCGGCCGGCACGATGTTGCCGGCTTCCAGCTCCACCAGGTCGCCCGGCACCAGATCGACCGCGTCGATCAGGCCGGACTGGCCGTCACGGATCACCCGGGCCTGCGGGCTGGCCATCTGCTTCAGCGCCGCCATCGCGCGCTCGGCGCGGTATTCCTGGACGAAGCCGAGAATACCGTTGAGGAAGACGATGACCACGATGGCGATGGTGTCCTGCGGCTCGCCGATGAAGCCGGCGATGATCGCTGCGGCGATCAGCACCAGGATCATGAAATCGGTGAACTGCGACGCCAGCATGACAAGCGGGTGGCGTCGGGCCGCCTCCTGCAGCGCGTTGGGCCCGACCTGCGCCAGCCGCGCTGCAGCTGCATCGGCAGTCAGCCCCTGCTCGAGGTCGCTGTCGAGCTGCGTGGCGGCCACCTCGCTGTCGAGGCCATGCCAGTGGATGGGGGATTTGTCGGAATCAGTGGCCATAGAGATAGAGGAACAGTGTGTTCAGCAGGTAGACGACGAGCAGCAGCAGGCTGATCCAGCTGACCGTTCGGTAGACGCGCGATGCCGGCCGCAGGATCAGTCCAACTACCGCCAGCCCGCTCATCATCATGGCCGAGAAGGCCGAGGCGGCATGCGAGATCGAGACGTCGGCCAGCAGCGGGCCGGGCAGGTAGGCGAGGTCGTCGATGGCGAGAATGGCGATATTGAACAGGTTGCTGCCGAACAGGTTGCCGATGGCCAGGTCGACCGCGCCCATGCGCAGTGCAGCCAGCGTGACCACGACTTCGGGAGCCGAGGTGACCGCAGCAACGAACAGCGTGCCGACGAAGCTCTGCCCCCAAGCCATCGCCTCTGCCAGATCCTTGGCGATAAACGGCAGCCAGATGCCGGCCGTCGCCACCGCCGCCGCAGCCATGGCGTAGCCCTGCACCGCCTTTTTCAGGGTGACGTGCGGATACAGCTCGACCCGGTCTTCAACATACTCGCTGAGCTGCGACTGTTCGTAGCGGTAGAGCGTACGCATGGCCAGCAGGTAGAGCAGCAGGATGACCGGCGTGTAGAGGCCGACATGCCCGATGGAAGGCATCGTTCCCGCGCGATACAGCAGCAGGTTGAAGCCGGCAACGCCGATCAGCACGATGCCGTAACCGGCGGCCAGCACGTTGCCCTGGCGCGCGCGCGTGTAGATGGATTCCTTGCGGTAGAGAACATCGAGCACCACGATGATGAGCAGGTTGAACACGCAGCTGCCCAGGATGTCGCCCACGGCGATGTCCGGCACCCGTGCGAGCGTCACGGCGGACAGCCCGGTGACGAGTTCCGGGAGCGAAGTGACCGTGGCCAGCAGGATCAGGCCCACCCACCCGCGGCTGAGCCCGCTCTTCTCGGCAATGATGTCGCCGTAGCGCGAAAGCCTGACGCCCGCCACACCGATCACGGCGAGGCAGGCAAGCAGAGACAGCCAGATGACGGCCAGATCCAGCATGGTGGGCAGGTAATGCGGCTCCAGGTCGATGTGTGGTTTGCGCCGAAATCCAGGCACAGGCCGGCACTGCGCGCATGGCCCGCATGCCGGCCATGCGCGTGTCCAGCTGCAAGTATTGCCGAATTTTGGCCTTTGGCCAGCAGCGGCCGGGAGCATGAGGGGCAAAAAGCCCGTGCCCAAGCCTCAGTGCTGCTGTCGACGCGCCTTGCGGCGCTGCCAGGCGCGCACGACGCGCAGCCGCCAGGTCCAGTGCACGGCAAAATAAATCAGCACCGACAGGCTCACCGCCAGCGTCAACAGGCCCAGTGCCAGCGGCGGCCCTACGGTGTACAGGCGGTCCACCCACAGCGCCAGGCCGGTCTCGGTTCTGGCCGCGACGCGGTCGAGATCGACCTCGGCCAGCGCCACGTCGGCGTGCCCCAGCATCCAGGCGCCCAGATGGTAGGCCGCGTAGTACACCGGCGCGAAGGTGATGGGGTTGGTAATCAGGGTGCTGCCGACCGCGGCCGGAATGTTGGCGCGCAGCAGCAGCGCCACCACCGCCGCGAAAAAAATCTGCGCAACCGGCATCAGCAGGCCGAAGAAAACGCCGATGGCGAGACCCAGGGCCATCCCGCGCCGGTTGACATGCCACAGGCGGCGGTCATGCAGCATAGGTCCCATCCAGCGCAGCGCGCGGTGTTCGCGCAGGGTCTGCGGGTCGGGGATAAAACGGCGGAAACGCTTCGGCGGCATGAAGTTTCAGACAACAGCAGCGGAAAGGTTTACAGCCTGCGGCGTCGCGCCCGCGACAGACAATCCCGGCATTGCGCATCCGTATTTTTGAGGTGTGCCAGAATTGTAGGGCGCGCTGACACAAATTTCATACCTTCGACACGCCTTTCAACCCAGCCCGTGCCGAACGTCGACCGAACAGGAGATATCGCTTGCACGCCAACGAAGATTCACCGCGCTGGCACAACCTGCCCGCCAGCGACACCCTGACCCGACTCGAAGCACCGCGCGAAGGCCTGACCCCGGACCAGATCGATGCGCGCCGCGCGCAATACGGCGCCAACCGGCTGCCGCCGGCGCAACGCCAGCCGGGCTGGCTACGCCTGCTGCTGCAGTTCAACAACGTGCTGATCTACGTGCTGCTGGCCGCCGGCGTCATCACCGCGCTGCTCGGCCACTGGCTCGATTCCGGCGTGATCTTTGGCGTGGTGGTCGTCAACGCGCTGATCGGCTTCATCCAGGAAGGCCGCGCCGAAGAGGCGCTCGACGCGATCCGCGACATGCTGTCGCCGCACGCCATCGTCACCCGCGCCGGCGAGCGCCACGAAATTCCCGCCGAGGAGCTGGTGCCGGGCGACATCGTTCATCTTGCCTCGGGCGACCGCGTGCCCGCCGACCTGAGGCTGATCAGTGTCAAAAACCTGCAGGTGATGGAAGCCGCGCTGACCGGCGAATCGCTCGCGGTCGACAAGCAGGTCGATCCGGTCGAAGCCGATGCCGCGCTCGGCGACCGCGCCGGCATGGCGTGGTCGGGCACCCTGGTCACCCACGGCCAGGGCGCCGGCGTGGTGGTGGCCACCGGCACCGCCACCGAGCTGGGGCGCATCAGCACGCTGCTGGCAACCGTCGAGAAGCTCACCACGCCGCTGCTGAAACTGATGGCGCGCTTCGGCCAGTGGCTGGCGGGGGTGATCCTGCTGCTGTCGGCGCTGATCTTCGGCTTCGGCGTGTGGGGGCGCGATTACCCGGCGAGCGACATGTTCCTCGCCGCGGTGGGCCTGGCGGTGGCGGCGATCCCCGAGGGCCTGCCGGCGATCATGACCATCACGCTCGCCATCGGCGTCACCCGCATGGCGCACCGCCACGCCATCATCCGCCGCCTGCCCGCGGTGGAGACGCTGGGGGCGGTCAGCGTCATCTGCTCGGACAAGACCGGCACCCTGACCCGCAACGAAATGACGGTGCAGACCGTCATCGGCGCCGATGGCGTGTTCGCGGTGTCGGGCAGCGGTTACGCGCCCGAGGGCGGCTTTGTCCGCGACGGCGAACGCGCCGATCCCGAAACGTATCCGCTGCTGCGGGAAGTGGCGCACGCCGCCTTCCTGTGCAACGACGCCGAGCTGCGCGAAACCGCCGAAGGCTGGCAGCTGACCGGTGACCCCACCGAAGGCGCGCTCCTGACCCTGGCGCTGAAGGCCGGGCTCGACCCGCGCCAGACCCGCGAAGCGCTGCCGCGCAGCGATGTCATCCCGTTCGAATCCGAGCACCGCTTCATGGCCACGCTCAACCACGACCATGACGGGCGCGGCTTCATTTTTCTCAAGGGCGCGCCGGAGCGGGTGCTGGCGCTGTGCGAGGCACAGCGCGGCGCTGGCGGCGAGGCGCCGCTCGAAGCCGGTTTCTGGCATGCGCGCATGGAGGAAGCCGCCGCCCAGGGCATACGGCTCCTGGCGCTGGCGGTGCGGCACGAAGCCACGACGACACTGAACTTTTCCGACATCGAGGACGGCGGCTTCACCCTGCTGGCGGTGCTGGGTCTGGCCGATCCGCCGCGCGAGGAGGCCATCCAGGCGGTCGCCACCTGCCGCGCCGCCGGCATCCAGGTCAAGATGATCACCGGCGACCACGCCGCCACCGCGCAGGCCATCGGCAAACAGTTGGGGCTGGGCGGCCACTCGACCGGCGAAGCGGTGCGCGCGGTGACCGGCGCTGAGATCGAGACGCTCGACGACGCGCAGCTGCGCGAGGTGGTGGCGAAGACCGACATCTTCGCCCGCGCCAGCCCCGAGCATAAGCTGCGCCTGGTCGAGGCCCTGCAAAGCCTGGGACACGTCACCGCGATGACCGGCGACGGCGTCAACGACGCGCCGGCGCTGCGACGCGCCGACGTCGGCGTGGCGATGGGCCAGAAGGGCACCGAGGCCGCCAAGGAAGCGGCGGAGATGGTACTGGCGGACGACAATTTCGCCTCGATCACACACGCCGTCGAGGAAGGCCGCACCGTCTACGGCAACCTGAAGAAGGCCATCGTGTTCATCCTGCCGACCAATGCGGCGGAGGCCGGCATGGTACTGATCGCGATCCTGCTCGGCATCACGCTGCCGATCACCCCGGTGCAGATTCTGTGGGTCAACATGGTGACGGCAGTGACGCTGGCGCTGGCGCTCGCCTTCGAGCGCCCCGAGCCGGAAGCCATGCGCCAGCCGCCGCGCAACCCGCGCGAACCGCTGCTGACGCGCTTCATGCTGTGGCGCATCGGGTTCGTCACGGTGCTTCTGGTGGCCGGATCGCTCGGCCTGTTCCTGTGGGAGCTCGAACGCGGCGTGCCGCTCGACGTCGCACGCACCGCGGCGATCAACGCCCTGGTGATGGGCGAGATTTTCTACCTCTTCAACTGCCGCCGCCTCACCGCGCCGGTGGTCGGCTGGTCGGGACTGGTCGGCAACCGGGCGGTGCTGATCGCCATCGGCCTCCTCGTCGTGCTGCAGGGCCTGTTCACCTACCTGCCGGTGCTGCAGGCGCTGTTTGCCACCGCCGCGCTCGACCTCGCTGCCTGGGGACGCATCCTTGTGTTCGGCATCGTCGTTTACAGTGTGGTGGAAATCGAAAAAGCGGTGATCCGCCGCAATCACACGCCCTCACGTAAAAGCCCATGAATCGCTTCGATCACCATCCTCCCCGCTTTGCTGCTTCCAGCGCGGGGCTTGCGAAAGGCTGCGCCCGGGGCAAGCCGAGTCAGTGCTGGCTGGACGCAATTCTTCGGCTATAGTCGTTGTTACTTTTGTAGCAATCCACTTCGAGGTGAATCATGAGCACGCCCGTCCGCATCGACGACACCCTGTATGAAATGGCCCGAGCCCAGGCCCATGCCGAGCGGCGCACCATCGCCGGCCAGATTGAATTCTGGGCCATGATCGGCAAGGCCTCGCTCGACAACCCCGATCTGCCTGTCGACTTCGTGCGCGAGCTACTGATCGCCCGCGCCGAAGGCCCTACCCTGGCGACGCCCTTCGTGCCCGAAGGCCGGCGCGACTGAAGATGCCTGAAATCCAGGTCCTCCAGAGCGCCGCCTTCCACCGCGCCTACAAGCGCCTGCACCCGAACCAGAAAGCCGATGTCGATGATGCCGTGCAAGCCAT
>JBAQND010000221.1:0-8815 GCA_049303455.1 Thiobacillus sp. | reverse complement strand
GTCGTTGCCATAGAGCCCGCTATGTCGCCTCCTCGCGCCTTGCCCCGCGAAAAAATCCATCCGTTTTACCTTGTTCCCCTATTTCTGATTCACGACACTAGGAGACATGCCATGAAAATCATGACCTGCCCCGTCAATGGTCCACGCCCGGTATCGGAGTTTTTCTATTGGGGCGAGATTCGGCCGATGCCCGATCCCGATACTTGCAGCGATGACGAATGGGCCGATTACGTGTTCAACCGCAACGGTGCCCCCGGCGTGAAGAAAGAGTGGTGGTGCCACAGCGCCAGCAACACCTGGTTCATCGTCGAACGCGATACGGAGAAAGACATGGTGCTGCGCACCTATCTATACGGAGAAGCCGCATGAAACGCCTGCCGCCCGTTGCCGGCGAGTGGATTGACCGCACCCGGGAGATGGCCTTCATTTTCGAGGGCAAGACTTATCGCGGACATCCCGGTGACAGCATCAGCAGTGCCCTGTTGGCGTCGGGCGTCACCATGCTTGGACGCAGCTTCAAGTATCACCGGCCGCGCGGGGTGCTGTCGATGGCCAATCACGACGTCAACGCCGTGGTTCAGTGGGCGGGGCGGCCGAACGTGCGTGCTGACGTGACACCTCTGACGGACGGTATGGCGCTCACTGTGGTCAACACCTTCGGCGGACTCCGTGCCGACATGGCGAGCATCCTCGGCGCGTTTTCCCGGTTCCTGCCGGTTGGCTTCTATTACAAATCCTTTTACAGCAAGAAGCTGTTCCCGCTGTGGGAGCGCATGTTTCGCGGGCTCACCGGTCTCGGGAAAGTGGATTTCACTGCGCCCCATCTGCGCACAGCCAAGTGCTACGGCTTTTGTGATGTGTTGGTGATTGGTGGTGGACCATCCGGTCTGGCTGCCGCCCTTGCTGCGGCCGACCAAGGCGCCGATGTGGTGGTGGTCGACGAAAACGCCCGCGCTGGCGGCAGTGGCGGCTACGCGCGTGGTGCCGACGAAGCCCGCAGCGCTATCCATAACGATCAGTTGACGCGCGCCGAGTCCCACCCCCGCGTCCGGATCATGACGTCCACCTGTGCGGCTGGCTATTACACGGATCACTGGATTCCATTGGTCAATGCCGATGTGATGACCAAGATGCGGGCCAGGAGCGTGATAGTCGCCAGCGGGGCCTACGAGCAACCCGCCGTGTTCCGCTACAACGACCTGCCCGGCATCATGCTGGCCTCGGCTGCCCAGCGCCTGATCTACCGTTACGCCGTGTGCCCGATGCGGCGCGCCGTGGTGCTGGCGGCCAATGCCGATGGCTACCGTGCAGCCCTGGACCTGGTGGCGCACGGTATCGAGGTGGCTGCAGTCGTTGATCTGCGCCCGGTGATTGGTGACGGCGAGGCCGAGACAGCCGTCATCCACCAGGGCATTCGTATCCTGCTCAATGCGTGCATCATCGAGGCCGTCCCGGCAAGCGGTGGCAAAGGGGTTGCTGCAGCCGTCGTTGTCCCCATGCCGCAACCTGATGCGCCAGGCACAGGGCGTGAACGTATCCCCTGCGACGGCATCCTGATGAGCGTCGGCTGGGCGCCCGCCGCCAACCTGCTGTACCAGGCCGGCACCCGCATGCGCTACGAAAAAGCGCTCGAGCAATTCGTTCCCGATGTCCTGCCGGCTGGCATCTTCGCCTGTGGCCGGGTCAACGGTGTGCACACTTACTTGGCCCGGCTGCTTGACGGTCAGCGCGCCGGAAGTGCCGCGGCGGCCCATGCCGGATTCGGTGTTGCCATGAGCGTACCTGTCCCGGCAGAAATGGAATGTCCGACTCACCCATGGCCGATCGTCGCGCATCCCGGGGGGAAGAACTTTGTCGACTTCGATGAGGACCTGCAGCTCAAGGATTTTGAAAATGCCGTGCAGGAAGGCTTCGACAACATCGAGCTGATGAAGCGTTTCTCGACGGTCGGCATGGGGCCCAGCCAGGGCAAGCATTCCAACATGAATGCGCTGCGCATCCTGGCACGCCTCATTGGCAAGGAACCGCAGCAGGTGGGAACTACCACTGCACGGCCTTTCTTCCATCCGGTACCGATGTCGCTGTTGGGGGGGCGCGGGTTCACGCCGGAAAGGCGGACGCCGCTGCATTCGCGTCATGACGCACTGGGTGCCCAATGGATGCCGGCCGGCGTCTGGCAACGCCCCGAGTATTACCAGGTAGCCGGCAAGGGGCGCAATGACTGCATTCAAGAGGAAGTAGCCGCCGTGCGCAACGGCGTCGGCATCATCGATGTCGGCACCCTCGGCAAGCTGGAAGTCATCGGCCCGCAGGCGGCAGCGTTTCTTGAGCATGTCTATATTTCGCGCTACGCCAACCTCAAGATCGGCATGACCCGCTACGCCGTGATGTGTGACGAATCCGGTGTGGTCATCGACGATGGCGTCGTCGGCCGTCTCGCCGAGGATCATTTCTATTTCACCACCACCACATCCGGGGCCGCCGCCATTTATCAGGAGTTGTCCCGCCTGAATACGATGTGGCAACTCGATTGCGGCATCGTCAACCACACGGGCGCGTTCGCCGCGGTCAACCTGGCCGGACCGAAGTCGCGCGAGGTGCTGACCACACTCACTGACGCGGATCTCTCCGCCGCTGTCTTTCCCTACCTGGCGCTGCGCGAAGCCAGCGTCGCCGGCATTCCGGCACGCCTGATGCGAGTCGGCTTCGTCGGCGAATGGGGCTATGAAATCCACGTGCCGGCCAACCAGGGCGCGGCCCTGTGGGATGCCCTGATGCAAGCGGGCGCCGGCCATGGGATTCGTCCTTTCGGGGTGGAAGCCCAGCGCCTGTTGCGCCTCGAAAAAGGCCACATCATCATCAGCCAGGACACGGATGGTCTGACCAACCCATTCGATGTCGGTCTCGACTGGGCGCTGAAGATGGACAAGCCTTTCTTCGTCGGCCAGCGCAGCCTGCGGGTCATCGCCCGGCAGCCGCGCAAGCAGAAACTGGTCGGTTTCGTGCTTGACCAGGACTTCACGGGGACCGCGCCACAGGAATGCCACCTGGTGATTCATCAGGGTGAGATGGCCGGTCGTGTGACCAGTATCGCCTTCAGCGCGGCGGTGGGCCGAACCATCGGAATGGCTTTTGTCGCGCCGGAACTGGCTGAGGTCGGCAATCCCATCTCGATTCGTCTGAGCGATGGCAGTCAGGTTCGGGCCACGGTTGTCCGAACGCCTTTCTACGATCCGGAAAACCTCAAACAGAAGGAGGCCGTATGAATGCGCCAGTCTCACTGAGCCCGATTCACGACGCGTTGCTTGCGCGCAACCCGCTCAGCGCTGACTGGAGCGTGATGCCTCCGGCCGTGCTTGGCTTTGACGGCGACGACGCGCAACGGGCAGCAGTCGCTGGCATTGCCGATCTGTCGCATCTGCCGCGCGCCGGCGCCAAGGGGCCGGGAGCAGCCGGCTGGCTGGCCGCGCTGGGCCTGCCTGTGCCGCAACAACCGAATAGCTGGACCACGCTGACGGACGGGGGACTGATTGCTCGCCTGGGGCTCACCGAATTTCTGGTCGATGGCGACGCCTCAATCACAGACACCCTCATGCAGGCAGGCCGTGCGGCCGGCGTCTATCCGGTGCTGCGCCAGGATGCGTCCTTCGCGCTGTGCGGCGCCCGGGTAAACGAACTGCTGCTGCAGACTTGCAATGTCGATTTCAGAACACTGGACGCCGAGCCGTCGAAGCTGATCCTGACCTCGATGGCCGGCGTCGGCGTCACGATCCTTTACACCCGGACGTCCACGCTTCCCTGCCATCGACTCTGGTGCGACGGCACCTATGGTCTTTACCTATGGGACACCCTGGTCGGAATCGCCGAAGAACTCGGTGGTGGCTGCATCGGGTTGAATGCCCCGCGATGAATGTTCGTAGCCCTTTCTTACGCAACTGTCTTTTTGGAGCCCATCATGACCCCAGCCGAAGCCAAGACATTTTTAGCGGACAACAACGTCAAGTACGTTCTTGCCCAGTTCGTGGATATCCACGGAACCGCCAAGGCCAAGTCCGTTCCCGCTGACCATTTCGAAGACATCATCACCAATGGCGCAGGCTTCGCCGGTTTCGCCATCCGGGGCATGGGCATCGACCCGCACGGCCCGGACTACATGGCTGTCGGCGACCTGGAGACGCTGACGCTCGTGCCCTGGCAGCCCGGTTACGCCCGCATCGTCTGCGATGGCCATGTGCACGGCAAACCCTGGGACATCGATGCCCGGGTTACGCTGAAGAAGCAGCTCAAGCGCCTGGAGGACAAGAGCCTGACTTTCTACACCGGCCTTGAACCCGAGTTCTCGCTGCTGAAAAAAACCGCCGATGGCCAGATCGTTCCCTGCGACGATACCGATGCGCTGGCCAAGCCCTGTTACGACTACAAGGGCTTGTCCCGCGCCCGGGGGTTTCTCGAAAAACTCACGGACAGCATCAAGGCAGTGGGCATCGACGTTTACCAGATCGACCATGAAGACGCCAATGGCCAGTTCGAGATCAACTACACCTTCGAGGACTGTCTAAGTTCCTGCGACCACTACACCTTCTTCAAGATGGCCGCCTCGGAAATCGCCAACGACATGGGCCTGATCTGTTCTTTCATGCCCAAGCCATTCGCCAACCGGCCGGGCAACGGCATGCATATGCACATGTCGCTGGGCGACGGCAAAACCAACCTGTTCATGGACAAGAGCGATCCCAACGGGATGGACCTGTCGAAGCTGGCTTACCAGTTCATGGCCGGTATCCTCAAGCATGCGCCGGCCCTGGCTGCGATCTGCGCGCCCACGGTGAACTCCTACAAGCGTCTTGTCGTGGGCCGCTCGCTGACGGGCGCCACCTGGGCGCCTGCCTACATCAGCTACGGCGATAACAACCGTTCCTCCATGGTGCGCATTCCCGGCGGACGCCTCGAACTGCGTCTGCCGGATGGCGCCTGCAATCCCTATCTGGCCACGGCTGCAGTCATTGCCGCCGGCCTCGACGGGATCGAAAACGATCTGGATCCGGGCGCGCCCCACAACATGAATCTCTATGAACTCTCGCCGGAAGAACTCAAGGCCGAAGGCATCGGGATTCTGCCGCAGAACCTGCACGAAGCCCTGCTGGCGCTGGAAAAAGACACGCTGCTGTGCGAAGCCCTGGGTCCGGTAGCTGGCGAATTCTTGAGTTTGAAACACAGGGAATGGGTGGAGTACATGCGCCATGTCTCCGACTGGGAATTGAAAAGTTATCTGGAGTTTTTCTGAGTGAGCCATGGCCCTGCCCACGGGCTGAGGCTGGCAATGGGAGGAAGTTATGTGTGGAATTGTTGGTTTGCTGGTCAAGACGCCTGCCCTGAGCGAACGCCTGGGTGAGCTCATGGTGCCGATGCTGATCGGGATGACGGAGCGCGGCCCCGATTCGGCCGGCCTGGCCGTGTTCACAGCCGCGCTGCCGGCCAATGAGCGCAAGCTCAGTCTCTACTCCGGTCTCACCGAAGAAGGTGCCGATTTCAATTGGCAGGGGCTTGCGCATGACATGAAGGCGCATCTAGGCGTTGCGGCCAAGGTCGAGGCCAAGGGAAATCATGCGATCCTGACCGCGGCGCTCGACCCGGAAGTGATCAAGCGCTGGATCCGGGAACACCATTCGCGGCTGTATCTGCTCTCGACCGGACGCAGCATCGATCTGTACAAGGACATCGGCACCCCGGCGGACGTTGCTGCGCGTTACGATTTCATGCACATGAAGGGCACCCATCTGGTCGGGCACACCCGGATGGCGACCGAATCAGCCGTCACCCCCGAGCGCGCCCATCCGTTCACCGCCGGCGAGGACTTCTGCCTGGTGCACAACGGCTCGCTGTCCAATCCGAACGGCATTCGCCGCATGCTCGAACCGCGCGGCATCCATTTTGAAACCGACAACGATACCGAGGCAGCCTGCCGCTTTCTGGAGTGGCGCCTGCGCGAGGGCGACGATCTGGAGATTGCGCTGCAGAAGGGCTTTGAAGAACTCGACGGTTTCTACACTTTCCTGATGGGCACGCCGGACAAGCTCGCCCTGATACGTGACCCCTTCGCCTGCAAGCCGGCGGTGGTGGCGGAAACCGATGACTACGTGGCGATCGCGTCCGAATTCCGTTCGCTGGCACACCTGCCGGACGTCAAACACGCCCATGTTTTCGAGCCTGCACCCGAGGAGATGTACGTATGGACAGTCTGAATTTCGATCTGGCAACGACCCCGTTGCGCGAACTGAATCAATTCCTGCATCACGAAGCCAAGACCGGCCAGGTGAAACAGGTCACGGTGCTCAATCCGGACGGCGCGCACAACATTGCGGTGGGCCTCGACTGCCCGGTCGCGGTCGAGGTGCGGGGGCATGCCGGCTATTACGCCGGCGGCATGAACAAGACCGCAACGGTCACGATCTTCGGCAGCGCCGGCACCGGCGTAGCCGAGAACATGATGAGCGGCAAGGTGCATGTCAAAGGCTTCGCCTCCAACAGTGCCGGCGCGTCCGCGCATGGCGGCCTGCTGGTCATTGACGGCGACGCCGGCCTGCGGTGCGGCATTTCGCTCAAAGGCGGCGACATCGTGGTGGGCGGATCGGTCGGCAGCTTCTCCGCCTTCATGGCGCAGGCCGGCCGCATGGTGATCTGTGGCGATGCCGGCGATGCGCTGGGCGATTCGCTGTACGAAGCCGTGCTGTATGTGCGTGGCAGCATCAAGTCACTGGGCGCCGACGCGCAGGTCGAACCGATGAGCGAGAGCGATCTCGCCGTCGTCGCCGACCTGCTGAGCCGCGCCGGGATCAGCCACGATCCCGCAGAATTCAAACGCATCGCTTCCAGGCGCGAGCTGTACCACTGGAACGCCGACGCCAATCAGGAATATTGAGGATCCGAGCCATGGAAACGAAACCCGAACAGTTGAAGCATGTCTCCCGCGAGGAGTCCGCCGGTTACGATCGCAAGACCCTCGACTACATCCGCAATGCCGCTGCCCACGGCTTGTATGAAATTCGTGGTCTCGGTGCCAAGCGCAAGCTGCCCAGCTTCGATGATTTGGTGTTTCTGGGCGCATCGCTATCGCGCTACCCGCTGGAGGGTTACCGGGAGAAGTGTTCCACCAAAACCCTGCTTGGTACCCGCTTTGCCAAGAAGCCGATCGAGCTGGAGATTCCCATCACCATTGCCGGCATGAGTTTCGGCTCCCTGTCGGCCAACGTGAAGGAAGCCCTGGGGCGCGCCGCCTCCGGGATGGGTACTTCCACCACGACTGGCGACGGTGGCATGACGCAGGAAGAGCGCCTGTCCTCGAAGACCCTGGTGTATCAGTGCCTGCCGTCGCGCTATGGTTTCAACCCGGACGACGTGCGCCGCGCCGACGCCATCGAGATGGTGATCGGGCAGGGCGCCAAACCCGGCGGCGGCGGCATGCTGCTCGGGCAGAAAGTCTCGCCGCGGGTGGCCGGCATGCGCACGCTGCCGGAAGGCATCGACCAGCGTTCCGCCAGCCGCCATCCCGACTGGACCGGGCCGGACGACCTGGCGATCAAGATTCATGAATTGCGCGAGCTGACCGACTGGGAGAAACCCATTTACGTCAAGGTCGGCGCCACCCGTACCTTCAATGACGTCAAGCTCGCGGTGCATTCGGGCGCCGACGTGGTGGTGGTCGATGGCATGCAGGGCGGCACCGCGGCGACCCAGACCTGCTTTATCGAACACGTCGGCATCCCGACCCTCGCCGCCGTGCGGCAGGCCGTGGATGCGCTGGAGGATCTGAACATGAAGGATCAGGTCCAGCTCATCGTATCGGGCGGCATTCGCACCGGTGCGGATGTGGCCAAGGCGCTCGCCATGGGCGCCGATGCCGTATCAATCGGCCAGGGTGTGCTGGTCGCGCTGGGGTGCAACAGCGAAAGCTACATTCAGGATGGCATGCATCACCCGGCAGACGAAGGCTACGCCGCGCTGGGGACCGCCGCCGGTTTCTGTCACCACTGCCACACCGGCAAGTGTCCGGTCGGCATCACGACCCAGGATGTCATTCTGGAACAGCGCCTGCAGCCGGAAGTCGGCGCCAAGCGTCTGCGCAACTACCTGAAGACGCTCAACATGGAACTCACCACCATTGCGCGCGCTTGCGGCAAGCAGAACGTGCACCATCTGGAGCGCGAGGACCTGGTTGCGCTCACCATTGAAGCAGCAGCCATGGCTCGCCTGCCCCTGGCTGGCACGAACTGGATTCCGGGCGTCACCGGCGACTGACGAACTCGTGGAACCCGGGCCGGCAGCGCAGCGCGCTTGCCACCTGGGCGCTAGGGTTGGTTAACAAGCTGCTGAAATACCCCACGCGGAGCGTGGCACGTTGCACTAAAGTTCGATTTTTCATTCGGTTCGGTCGCATGATTTGATTTCTGCTCTCATTGAACTCGTTTTTCGACCCTTTGAGCCCCATCTCCCCGCATTTCCTGTCCCTCACGCCGTCCGCAGACGGATTTTTCCCAGCGTGCCATGCGCGTGAGGTTGCAGGCCGTCATGGTCAGCACAAACGTCTGATCGACTTTCTTCAGCCCGCGCACCATCACCTGGCGAATGCGGCCAACGGTCTTTGCCCACCCGAAACCCTGCTCGATGAGCTTTCTCTTCCGCACCGGGATCGCGTAGCCCGCACTGGCCGCGATGCCGTCGGCGGTGGTGACCATGGCGTTGGCAATCAGTCCATGGCGGTTGTCGGCAAGGGTGTGACCGGCCCACGCCTGGATGAGCGTTCCGTCCACGCTGAAGT
>JBAQND010000220.1:0-1678 GCA_049303455.1 Thiobacillus sp. | reverse complement strand
AAAGCTGGATGTGCCTGATCTGCGGCTACATCTATCACGAGGAAACCGGCGCGCCCGACGACGGGATCCCGCCCGGCACGCGCTGGGAGGACGTGCCGATCAACTGGACCTGCCCGGATTGCGGGGCGCGCAAGGACGATTTCGAGATGGTGGCGTTTTAAAGTCTTCACTGGCGGGAGCCGGCGTTGGCGGTGGGTGTGTTTGACTATAAAGGGCACTTCTATAAATCCCGCAACCCGGCTACGCTCCTGCCATGCAAACCAGCCTGTTTGACCTTGAGAACCGCTACGCCAGTTTGAGTGAAGCGGGTGACCCACTGGAGCGGCTGAATGCCGTCATTGACTGGGAGATATTCCGTCCCATTCTTGCACGCATCGACAGCAAAGAACGCAAGACCGCCGCCGGGCGCAAGCCCACCTGCCGCGTGCTCATGTTCAAGCTGCTCATCTTGCAGCGTCTGCATAACCTGTCAGACGAACGGCTGCAATACCAGGTCAGCGACCGGCTCTCCTTCATGCGCTTCCTCGGGCTGGAGTTGTCGGGCAACGTGCCCGATGCGCGTACCGTATGGGCGTTCCGCGAATCGCTCAAGGAACACCGCCTGGTCGAGCCTTTGTTTGAACGCCTGAACCAGGCGCTGGCCGACCTCGGTGTCGAACTCAAAAGCGGGCAGATCATCGACGCCACCTTTGTCCCCGTGCCGATTCAGCGCAACGGTCGCGAAGACAACGCCCTCGTCAAACAGGATGCCGTTCCCGTCGAATGGGGCAAGACCCCGGCCAAACTGGCGCAGAAAGACATCGACGCTCGCTGGACCAAGAAAGGCGGGCAGAACCACTACGGCTACAAGAACCACATCAACATTGATCGCGATACCAAGCTCATCACCGCCGCAGCCTGCACCTCTGCATGCGTGCACGACAGTCAGGTGCTCGATAGCGTGCTGCGCGATGCGGAAGCCGGCGGCAAAACGGTGTGGGCGGACAGTGCCTATCGTTCAGACGAACAAGAACAAAGCCTTGCCGGGAGCCGGCACGAGAGTCTGATTCACGAGCGGGCTTACCGCAACGCGCCGCTGACGAAGGCACAAGAACTAAGCAACACGGAGAAGTCGCGGGTACGCGCCCGTGTCGAGCACGTCTTTGGCTATCAGACAAACAGCATGGGCGGCATCTTTTTGCGCAGCATCGGCGCGGCGCGCGCCAAAGTGGGCGTGGGGCTGATGAATCTAACCTACAACCTCGCCCGCATCGAGGTGCTGATCCGGCTCAAGGTGTTTGACTTCGACAGGATAGCTGCGTCAGGAATGCGGGTAGCAGAATGAAATCGGATGGAAGATCACCCGCATCAGCAACATGGGACAAGAAAATAGGCGGATTCCAGCCAGAAATCTCACTCAATCCGGAATTTTTTAAAAAAATGAAATCCGACGATGAAACGCAGGCGTTCAAACGCGATTTATAGAAGTGCCCTAAAATCGAGTCTGACACGCGATTCACGCCGTTAATGGCATAATCGGTGGATTAAAAAATAATTTCAACCAGGAGACAGTTATGATTTTGCGATCGATTGCGGCGTGGGCCCTGCTCGTTTTTTCAGCAAGTACATGGGCGATTTCGCCTTATGTTCAGGGAGATCGGGTGGCGGGTGGCAGTGCCCAGGCTGCGGCGGCTGCAGT
>JBAQND010000219.1:0-1549 GCA_049303455.1 Thiobacillus sp. | reverse complement strand
GGGTGGTGGCGGTACCGGCGCGGATCGTCAGCCCGGCGTCGCCGCCCAGCGCCCGGAAAAAGATCGCAGCGATGCCCTCGATCTCCTTCAGATCGACCCGTGCCTTAGGGAAGCCCCGGTAGGCGGTGCGCGTGATCAGCTTGTCCCACAGGTTGCCGACGAACTCTTCCATGCTATCTCTGCGCCTTCGCGGCGACGTTGGCGACGTGCCTGACCGGCGCGGCGCGGGCGGCGCGGACGTTGAACGCGGCCTCGGATTCGGCGCGCAGGTCGTGCACCCAGTTCAGCAGCGAGCCGTTCGGATTGTTTTCCATCGTATGGTCGCAGGCATCGACGCACTGGCCGCACTGCACGCAGGCGAACATCATGCGCTTGACGTTGCGCGGATTCAGGCGCATCGGGCACACATGGTCGCAGGCCGAATAGCAACTCGAGCAATCCTTGGCGCGCTCGCGCTTGAAGCCGATCACCATCGCCTTGTCGTTACCCATCCACGCCAGGCTCTGGAACAGCCCGACCGCGCAGGCATAGCGGCAGAACAGGTGGCGCGCAAACATGAATTCGACGAAGAAAGCGATGCTGCCCGCGCCCAGGAAAATCGCCTGATTGCGCGTCAGCGTGCCATGCCAGAGGTTGCCGTACACCTCGGCCGGCGGCAGCAGGTAGGTCAGCAGCACCACGGCCCACAGCATCGCGCAGGCGATGACCAGCGGAATCACGGCGAACCACCAGAGCGCGTCATGGCGGGTTTCGCTGCCATCGGGGTTGCGTGCCGGCTGCGGCTTCTTGTCCCACAGGCTTTGCTTGCCGATCGCGCGCCGCAGCGTCTGGTTGATGGTTTCGACGATCGAGAAATGCGGGCAGAGCCAGCCGCAATAGAGGCGGCCCCATTTCCAGCTGACGTAGATCAGCGTGCCGCCAACCGCCAGCAACGGCAGAAAACCACGCAGTACGATGTTCAGCGAAGCCTCGCCGACCGAAGTGCGACCGGCGAGGAAGTCATCCATTCCCAGCGTCCAGTCGAAGCCGAACAGGATTAAATGCTTGAGATTGAGGTCGAGCCGGAAGATGTCAAAGATCGGCGCGCACACGAACAGCACGAAAAACCCGGCCTGGGTCAACTGGCGCCAGCGCCGTACCGGCACACCCAACCAGCCGCGCGTTCTGCGCGCAACGCCGGCACGGATCGCGGAAGCCGCCCGGGCCTGGGGGCCTACCACGTGCGGCGCCCCAGCAGAGGATAGACAAAGGTTTTCCCGGCGATCGCACGCGACAGGCCGAGCACGCCCAGCAGCACCAGCGTCGCATGGCAGCACAGCACGTACAGCACCAGCAGCACCCAGGTCATCGGGTGGTCGAGGCCGCCGGCCAGCACGATGATGGCCGGCACCACGGTCAGCAGCAGGCCGGCCCATATGCTGACCATCACCGTCTGGCGCAGGTGGCAGCGCGTGAGCGGGTTAACGCTCGCGCGATGCCGGTAGGCGAGCCCCAGCAGGAGCAGGAATGCCAGCCCGGGCACCAGCAGCAGGTTGAGCAGGTAGAGCAC
>JBAQND010000218.1:0-25338 GCA_049303455.1 Thiobacillus sp. | reverse complement strand
GTCCGCATCGACGCCCCGGCGGTGGGGCAGCGCGTCGCCCCGCCTGCGGCGGGTCCGGCGGCGGCGGCCGGCGAATTGTTCCACGCGTGTCTGGAAGCCCATGCGCCGCCCGGCACGCCGCGCGACCTGTCCGCGCTGGCGGCGCGCCTGGGGCTGGAAGCCGAACTGGAATCCATCGAGGCAGCGGCCCGCGCCCTGTTGGCGCAGCCGCAGCTGACGCCCCTGTTCGACCCCGCGCAGTATCGACGTGCCCACAACGAGTGGGTGCTGCTGGATGCCGACGGCCGCCTGCAACGGCTCGACCGCGTGGTGGAATTCGACGATGCGGTGTGGCTGATCGACTATAAAACCGGCGGCGACAGCCGCACTCTCCCCGACGCGCTGCTGGTCGAGCGCCATCAGCCACAGCTGGCGGGCTACCAAACGCTGCTTGCAGCGCTGTATCCCGGCAAGCCGGTGCACGCCGCGCTGCTGCTGGCCGACGGCCGACTGATTCCACTGATTTCAATGGACGCCCAAAAATGATCGACAAACCGTTTTCCGAATCCTGCGTGCAGAACCGCGACCCGATCCTGTCCGTGCTGCGCGAGTGGTTTGCCGACCGCCGCCATGTGCTGGAAATCGGCAGCGGCACCGGCCAGCACGCGGTCTATTTCGCCCCCGAGCTGCCGCATCTGGTGTGGCAGACCGCCGACGTGCCGCAGCACCACGCCGGCATCCGGGCCTGGCTCGACGACGCCGCCCTGCCCAACGTGCCGCCGCCGCTGGCGCTCGACGCCAACGACACGGCCTGGCACGGCGGCCGCTACGATGCGGTGTTTTCGGCCAACACCCTGCACATCATGAGCTGGCCCGAGGTCGCGCTTTTTTTTGCCGGCGTGGGCGAGGTGCTGGAGCCAGGTGGCGTGCTGGCGGTGTACGGCCCGTTCAATTACAAGGGCGCGTTCACCTCCGAGAGCAATGCCCGCTTCGACGCCTGGCTGAAGGCGCGCGACCCCGCCTCCGGGGTGCGCGACTTCGAGGCGGTGGACGCACTGGCGCGAGCGCGCGGCCTGGTCCTGCAGCAGGATATCGCCATGCCGGCCAATAACCGCATGCTGGTATGGCGCCGCATGACATAGGGCCGAAAAAAACCCCCTGAACCAGGCTTTGCCTTGCAGGGTGCTCTGCTATAAACAAGACATTGTGAGGCAGAGGAAAGCTCATGCGCATCGCCGAACTGATCCATCGTTGGAGCCAGGAAGGGCAGACACGCACGGACGTACGCGTCTATACCGTCCACTTGCCGCTGCGCGACGCTGCTCGCGTTGAAGCGCTGAATGTGATGTACCCCGGCCGCAACGCGTCCCAGCTGATGGCCGACCTGGTCCATGCCGCACTCGACGAACTGGAGGTGGCCATGCCCTATATCCCGGGCAATCGCGTCATTGCCGAAGACGACTATGGCGATCCGATCTACGAGGACATCGGCCCCACGCCGCAGTTCTATTCGCTGTCGCACGAGATCCTGCGCAAGCTCGCCGCCGTGCCGAAAGGCAAGTAGCTGTCGAATCAATTTACAGTGTGCGCATGCCGCCGCCCAAGTGGCGAGCCAGCCTGTCTCGCAACTGCTGTTTTTTGTTTTCGCGCTGATTTCGCTGGCCTCGCTGGCGCGCTCGATCGAACTCGATCCGGTGTGGCCCTGGCGCCCCGGATTCCGCCGCGTGATGAACGGGTTCTTGGGGCGCCCGCAGTAAGGGCGCGCCCCCGCTATTTACCGCCTAGCCGGCATAAAATGACGGTTTCCCGTTCCGCTAACAGCCATGCCCGTCAAGCTTACCGCCCCCGACCCCGCTTCACTGCTGCCCATTGCTGGCGTGCGCCTGGGCATCGCCTCGGCCGGCATCAAGAAACCCGGGCGCCGCGATATCACGCTGATCGAGCTCGCTCCCGGCAGCCGCGTGGCCGGCGTGTTCACGCAAAACCGCTTCTGCGCCGCGCCGGTAACGGTCTGCAAACAGCATCTCGAGCAGAGGGTTCAGCATGGCGGCGACATCCGCGCGCTGGTGATCAACACCGGCAACGCCAATGCCGGCACCGGCGCAGAAGGTTTGCACCGCGCGCGCCAGACCTGCGAGGCGGTGGCGCGGCTGATGGGCTGCGCGGCCGAGGCCGTGCTGCCGTTTTCCACCGGCGTGATTCTGGAGCCGTTGCCCATCGACAAGATCCTCCCCGCATTGCCTGCAGCGCAGGCCGACCTCGCGCCCGATCACTGGTCGGACGCCGCGCACGCGATCATGACCACTGACATCGTCGCCAAGGGGACCAGCCGCCAGGCGCAGGTGGGCGGCAAGACGGTAACGGTGACCGGCATCGCCAAGGGATCCGGCATGATCCACCCCAACATGGCGACCATGCTGGGCTATGTGGCGACCGACGCCGCCATCGCGCCGGCGCTGATGCAGCCGCTGGTGAAGGCGGTCGCCGACGTGTCGTTCAACTGCGTCACCGTCGACGGCGACACCTCCACCAATGACAGCTTCATCGTGATCGCCACCGGCCAGGCCGGCAACGCCGAAATCGCCGACGCTGCGAGCGCCGATTACGCCGCGCTGAAATCCGCCTTGAGCGCGGTCGCGATCGAGTTGGCGCAGGCGATGGCGCGCGATGGCGAGGGCGCGACCAAGTTCATCACCGTGGCGGTCGAAGGTGGCCGCGAACACGCCGAGTGCAAGCAGATCGCCTACGCCATTGCCCGTTCGCCGCTGGTCAAGACCGCGTTCTTCGCCAGCGACCCCAACCTCGGCCGCATCCTTGCTGCGATCGGCTATGCGGGGGTGACGGACCTCGACGTCGACACCCTGCAGGTGTACCTGGGCGATGTGCTGGTGGCGGAAAAGGGCGGCCGTGCGGCGACGTACACCGAGGCGCAGGGCGCGGCGGTGATGCAGGAAGCCGAGATCACCGTGCGCGTCGTGCTCAACCGCGGCGCGGTCAACGCCACGGTGTGGACCTGCGATTTCTCCTACGACTACGTCAAGATCAACGCCGAGTACCGCTCCTGAGCTACTGGCCCGGCGGCAGGTTTTTCGGCGTGAAGTCGAAGTACGGCGTCGCCGCCGGGCGAGCTGGTGGCGACGCCAGTCCGACCATGCCGGCGAGCAATGCGCCCACGAATGTCATGATTGCGTTCATCTGTCCCCCTTGGTGGTCGCCACGCGCCCGATGCGCCTGAATGAAAAAAGGAATAGGCAAATTTTCGCGGCGCGTTGCCAAGCCCGGTCTCGCGAAAACCTGAATTTCTCTCGCGCCAGCGGCTAGAATCGCCCCATGCCCCATCTCGACGCCCTCCTGCCCCGAATCGAGCGCCTGCTCGACCGCCTCGAAGCGCAGCCCCTCACCGTACCGGACTGGAAACGGGTGCGCGCGGCGCGCTGGTCGGCGCAGGTAGGGGGGCTGAAACCCATCCTGCATCCGCGGCGGGTCGCCCTGCGCGACCTGCTTGCCATCGACGAACAGAAGCTGCGGGTGGACGCCAACACGCGCCAGTTCGTCGCCGGCCGCCCCGCCAACAATGTGCTGCTGACGGGCGCGCGCGGCTGTGGCAAGTCGTCGCTGGTGAAAGCGGTGCACGCCAAATACGCTGCGCGCGGCCTGCGCCTGATCGAAGTCGACAAGGCCGGATTGCCGCATCTACCCGACCTGTTCGACCTGCTGGCGGCCGCCGACTACCGCTTCATCGTCTTCATCGACGACCTCAGCTTCGCCGAACACGAAGCCGGCTATGCCAGCCTGAAGGCCGCGCTCGACGGCTCGCTGGCGGGGCCGTCCGACAACGTGCTGATCTACGCCACCAGCAACCGCCGCCACCTGATGCCGGAATACATGGCGGAGAACCTGGAGACGACCTACCTCGGCGGCGAGGTGCAGCCGGGTGAGGCGACCGAGGAAAAGGTCTCATTGTCCGACCGCTTCGGGGTGTGGGTGTCATTTCATGGCATGGACCAGGCCACTTATCTCGCCATCGCCCGCCACTGGGCGGCTGCGCTGGATGCCCCCGCCGACGAGACCTTCGAGCGCGCCGCGCTGCAATGGTCGATGGGGCGCGGCGCGCGCAACGGGCGGGTGGCGTGGCAGTTCGCGCGCGACTGGGCGGGCAAAAAATGAGTCCGGCGCCCCTTACCGAGGTCGCTGTCGCGGTGCTCACCCAGCCCGATGGCCGCGTGCTGCTGGCGCAGCGCCCGCCGGGCAAGGTCTACGCCGGCTACTGGGAGTTTCCCGGCGGCAAGGTGGAGCCGGGCGAGGCGCTGGACGCCGCGCTGGCGCGCGAACTGCACGAGGAGCTGGGCGTCGTCGTCACGACATCCTGCCGCTGGATCACGCGGGTCTTCGAATACCCGCACGCCACGGTGCGGCTGAATTTCTTCCGCGTGTTCGAATGGCAGGGCACGCCGCACCCGCATGAGGGGCAGGTGTTTTCCTGGCAGCTGCCCGACGCGGTGGAAGTGGCACCGCTGCTGCCGGCCAATTTCCCCATCCTGAAGGCGTTGTCGCTGCCTCCTCTGTTGGGGATTTCGCACGCCGAGGCGCTCGGCGTGGACAGCTTCCTGGCGCGGCTGGACGTGGCGCTCGCCAACGGGCTGCGGCTGATCCAGCTGCGCGACAAGACGCTGCCCGACGAGGCACGTCTGCCGCTCGCCCGCGAGACCGTGCGGCGCGCGCGCCCGCATGGCGCGCGCGTGCTGGTCAACGGCAGCGTGGAACTGGCGTGTGCCGCCGGCGCCGACGGCGTGCACCTGGACTCGGCCGCCGCCGAGCGGCTGACCCGCCGCCCTGACTTCGCCGAGTCCGATTCTTTTCTGCTCGGGGTGTCATGCCACGACGACGCCGAACTGGCGCATGCCGCGGCAATCGGGGCCGACTTCGCGCTGCTGTCGCCGGTGTTGCCCACGCTCACCCATCCGGGTGCCGCCACCCTGGGCTGGGAGCGCTTTGCCGAATTCGCCGCCGCCAGCCCGATTCCGGTCTACGGCCTCGGCGGGCTGGCGCGCGACGACGTGGCGCTGGCGCAGTCGCACGGCGCGCACGGCGTGGCGCTGTTGCGCGGGGCGTGGACATGAGACGGGTGATGCTGCCGTTGCTGCTGGCGGTCGCGCTGGTGGCGATCGCGCTGGCCGGCTACTGGCTAAAACGCCCGGCCGATGCGATGGCGGTTGCCTGCGTCGACCCGCTGACCGGTTGCAGCTTCAGCCATCGCGGCGCGGCGGCAAGCGTGCGCTTTTCAGCGCGGCCGACGGCGCTGGAGGCGTTCGATCTGAGCGTCCGCGCAGCCGGCGTCAGCCGCATCAGCGCGGAATTCCAGATGGTCGGCATGGACATGGGCTTCAACCGCTACGACCTGCGGCCGACCGCGGACGGCGCATGGGCCGCGAGGGTGACCCTGCCGGTTTGCGTCAGCGGACGACGCGACTGGATCCTCTATCTCGACCTTGACGGGTCGCGCTACGCGATTCCCTTCAGTACGTGGTGAAACGGGCCGTACATGGAATCGTCACAATACCGGGCCTATAATCCTAAGCGAATCATGGAAAGGTTAATGAATGCCAACTGAACATACCTACAAGCAATTTGACGCCGAACTGGAAGCCGTGCGCGCCAGCGTGCTGAAAATGGGAGGCCTGGTCGAGGAGCAGATCACCAACGCCCTCGAATCCCTCATCTCGGGCAACATGGAACTGGCCGACCAGGTCGACGCCAACGACCACAAGGTCAACGCGCTGGAAGTGGCGATCGACGAGGACTGCACCCGCATCATCGCGCGCCGCCAGCCGACCGCGTCCGACCTGCGCATGGTGATGATGGTGGTCAAAACCATCACGGACCTCGAGCGCATTGGCGACGAAGCGGCCAAGATCGCGCGCATGGCCAAGCTGATTCACGAGTCCGAGCGCATCAGCATGCCGCGCTTTTCCGAGGTCAAGTACATGGCGGACATGGTGCTCGAGATGCTGCGCAAGGCGCTCGACGCCTTTGCCCGCCTGGACGCCACCAAGGCCGTCGAAATCGCGCGCCAGGATCAGGATGTGGACGAGGAATTCCGCCTCAACCTGCGCCACCTCATCACCTTCATGATGGAAGACCCGCGCACCATTTCGGTGTTCATCGACATCCTCTTCGTCACCAAGGCGATCGAGCGCATGGGCGACCACGCCAAGAACATGTCGGAATACGTGGTCTATATGGTCAAGGGCAAGGACGTGCGCCACACCTCGCTGGAAGAGATCGAAAGAGAAGTGATGTAGGTTTTTCCGCGCCCATGCAAACGGGCTCCCGCGGGAGCCCGTTTTTTGTTCACCGCGCCGAATTTACCCGCAAAGCTACTTGGGGGGGGGCACGTATCCCGCAGCCGCATCGACTTCGCCGCCGAAGAAGTAGCGCTCCATCTGTTCCATCAGGTAGCTGCGCGCCTGCGGGTCGGCCAGGTTGAGGCGGTTTTCGTTGATCAGCATGGTCTGGTGGCGCTGCCAGCCGCTCCAGGCTTCCTTCGACACGTTCTCGAAAATCCGCTTGCCCAGATCGCCCGGCACCGGCTGGAAGGCCAGGCCTTCAGCTTCGCGCCCGAGCTTCACACAATTCACCATCCGCGTCATTTGCTGCTCTCCTCAAAAATCAATCTTCGGATTCTAACCCAAGCTGTTTCTGGATGCGGCGAGCGAATACCCCCATTTCCTTGGCCGCCTGCTTGTCACCGCGCGCCTCGGCCACCGCGATGCCCTGCTGGTAGGCCGCCAGCGCGTCGGTCCAGGCCTCGGCATCGGTGAGCGCACGGCCGAGCAGCTTCCAGGCGGCGGAATACTTGGGGTCATGCTCGACCGCGCGGCGCAGGTGCTCGGCCGCTTTCACGGCGTCGCCCTGCTTGAGGTATTCGTTGCCGAGCGAAAAGCGCAACAGCGCATTGTCGCGGCCGGCAGCCAGCATGGTTTCGAAATCAGCGATCGACGGCATAAACTCTTTCCTACTTCCTCCAGAACACCGGGGTCAGCACCACCAGCAGGGTGAAAAACTCCAGGCGCCCGAGCAGCATGGCAAAGCTGCCCACCCAGGTCTGGAAATCATTCAGCACGGCATAGGTGCTGGCGGGCCCGACCTGCCCCAGCCCGGGACCGGTGTTGTCGACCAGGGCGACCACGGCGGTGAACGCGGTAAAAACGTCCAGTCCCGATGCGGAGAGGATAAACGACAGGATGATGATCGAAGCGACATAGATGAACAGGAAAGCCAGCACCGCGTAGATGATCTTGTTGGGCACCGATTGATGGCCGATCTTGGTGTGGATTTCCGCGTTGGGATGAATCAGCTTGATCAGTTCGCGGTACACCTGCTTGTACAGCAGCACCGCCCGCAGCATCTTGATGCCGCCGCCGGTGGAGCCGGAGCTGGCGATGAAGCTCGACAGGAACAGCATCCACAGCGGCGCGAAAAACGGCCAGACGTTGAAGTCGGTGGTGGCAAGCCCGAGCGTGGTGGCGATGGAAATGGTGTTGAATGCCGCATAGCGCAGCGCCTCGGGAAAATCGAGGTAAAAGCCCTTGTACAGCAGATAGAACGTCAGCCCCAGAACGCTGGCGCCGAGCACGCCGAAGTACCAGCGGATTTCGGTGTCGAAGCGGTATGGCAACAGATTGCGCATGCGGAACGCCATGAAATGCGTGGAGAAACTGATCCCGGCGATCAGCGCGAACACCATGACGATGATTTCCAGGGTGACGGAATCGAAATACGCCATGCTGGCGTCGTGCGAGGACATGCCGCCCAGGCCCATCACGCTGAAGGCGTGAATGAGTGCATCCACCCAACTCATGCCGCCGAGCCACAGCGCCAGGATGCAGAACACGGTGATGATGGCGTACACCAACCACAGCCCCTTGGCGGTTTCCGCCATGCGCGGGGTGAGTTTGCTGTCCTTCATCGGCGTCGGCGTTTCGGCCTTGAACAGCTGGCGGCCGCCGACGCCCAGCATCGGCAGCACCGCCACCACCAGCACGATCACGCCCATGCCGCCGATCCAGTGCATCAGGGTGCGCCAGATGTTGATCGAAGGCGGCAGGTCATCTAGTCCCGACAACACGGTGGCACCGGTGGTGGTCAAGCCCGAGACCGCCTCGAAATAGGCGTCGGTGAAGCTGAGATCGGGCATGTATGACAGCAGGGGAATCGTGGAAAACAGCGGCAGGATGGTCCAGATCATCACCACCAGCAGAAAGCCATCGCGGGTCTGCAATTCACGCCTGCCCCTGCGCGAGAAAATCCACAGCACCACCCCGGACAGAAAGGTGACGACAATCGCCTCATCGTAGGCCCGGTGCGCGCCATCCTTCAACCCCAGCGAAATGGCCAGCGGCAGCAGAAATGCGGCCGAAAACAGCATCAGCACTTTCGACAGGATGTGGACGACGGGCAGGACTTGCGACATCAGACGTTATGGCAGTCCGGTTTGGATTAGCGCGATGTTAACAGCGCACACCCTCAGCCACGCCAGAAGGCGCGGGTGAACAACACGAATACGGTGATCAGCTCGAGCCGCCCGAGCAGCATGGTGAACGCCAGCACCCAGGTCTGGAAATCGTCGAGGCTGGCGTAGTTCGTGCCCGGGCCGACTTCGTTGAGCCCGGGGCCGGCGTTGTTGATGCAGGCGATGACGGCGGAAAACGCGCTGACAAAATCGAGCCCGCTGGCCAGCAGCACCAGCGTCATCGTCACGATAGTGGCGATGTACATCATGATGAAGGCCTGGATCGCGAACACGATCTGGTTAGGCACGGCATGGCCGCCGATCTTGACCGGCAGGAGCGCGGTGGGATGCAGCTGGTGCTCGAGTTCGCGCACGCCCTGGCGGAACATCAGCATCGTGCGGATCATTTTCAGCCCGCCGCCGGTGGAACCCGAACTCGCGGTGACGCAACTCAAAAGCAGCATCCACATCGGCGCAAAGATCGGCCAGCTGTTGAAATCGGTGCTGGCAAAGCCGCAATCAGTGGCAAGCGACACCAGGTTGAAGCTGACATGGCGCAAGGCCGTCAGAAATTCGGGATAGACGCCGGCCTGCCAGACATACAGGCTGATGCCGAGGCAGCTCGCCACCACCAGCCCGAGCACGCCGCGGACCTCGGGGTCGTGGCGGTAGGCCGCCAGGCTGCGCTGGCGAAAAGCCAAAAAATGCGTGACGAAATTGAGCGCCGCCAGCAACATGAATACAATCAGTACCGCCTCGATCAGCGGCGAGTCGAAATAGCCGACGCTGGCGTCGTGGGTGGAGAAGCCGCCCAGACTCATGGTGGAGAAGGCGTGGCAGACGGCGTCGAACCAGCTCATGCCGGCCAGCTTCAGCGCAACCGCGCACAATACGGTCAGCGCGGCATACATCGCCCACAGCAGCTTGGCGGTGTCGGCGATGCGCGGGGTGAGCTTGCTGTCCTTGATCGGCCCCGGCAACTCGGCCTTCAGCAGCTGGCGTCCGCCGATGCCCAGCAGCGGCAGGATCGCCACCGCCAGCACGATGATGCCCATGCCACCCAGCCAGTTGAGCAGGTGCCGCCACAGGTTGAGCGAGGGCGGCAGGGTGTCGAGCCCGCTCATCACGGTGGCGCCGGTGGTGGTGAGCGCCGAGATGGCCTCGAAGTAGGCATCGGTAAAGCCCATCTCCGGCGCGTAGATCAGGAAGGGCAGGGTGGCGAAGGCCGGCAGGCCGGTCCACACCAGCAGCACCAGCAGGAAGCCGTCGCGCACCTTGAGCTCCCGGCGCCAGCGCAGCCCGACCAGCCACAGCGCCAGGCCGGCGGCCAGCGTCACGGCGAAGGACTCATCGAACGCATGCTGCGTCGCATCGTGCGCAATGAGCGCGGTCACCAGCGGCGCCAGCATGCTGAAGGAAAAAATCAGGATCACCAGGCCAAGCACATGCAGGATGGGCGCCAGGCGGCGCATGGGAAGGCTCAGTCCGGGTTGCATTCAAGCAGCGGCGCGGTGAAGGGGCGTAGACAGGACATGATGCAAGGCAAGGCCCAACGAAATATCCGCTTGAATGCGGCTCAGAAAAAGCCGAAGCCGACCTGAAACAGCTTTTCGACCTTGGGAATGATGCGCTTGTTAAGCACGAACAGGATGAGGTGGTCTTCGGCTTCCATCAGCGTGTCGTGGTGGGCAATCAGCACCGCATCGCCGCGGATGATGGCGGCGATGGTCGCGCCTTCGGGCAGCGCCACGTCGCCGATGCGGCGCCCCACCACCTTGGAGGTCTTGAAATCGCCATGGATGACGATTTCAAGCACTTCGGCCGCGCCGCGCCGCAGGCTGTGCACCGCCGCCATGTCGCCGCGACGGATTTTCGACAGCAGCGGCCCTACCGTGGCCTGTGCCGGCGAGATGGCGATGTCGATCTCGCCGCCCTGCACCAGATTCACGTAGGCCGCGCGGTTGATCAGCGAAATCACCCGCTTCGCCCCCATGCGCTTGGCCAACAGGGCCGCCATGATGTTGTCCTCGTCGTCGTTGGTGAGCGCGCAGAACACATCCATCGACTCGACGTTTTCCTGTTCCAGCAGATCCTCGTCGGTGGCGTCGCCACACAGCACCAGGGTGCGGTGCAGCTTTTCGGCCAACTGGGTACAGGTGACCTTGTTGTGATCGATCAGCTTGACCTCGTAGTCGCGCTCCAGCCGCGCCGCCAGCCGCCGTCCGATGTTGCCGCCGCCGGCGATCATGACCCGTTTGACCGGGCGTTCCATGTGGCGCAGCTCACGCATGACGGCGGCGATGTCCTGCTTGCGGGCGAGAAAAAATACCTCGTCGCCCGGCTCGATGACGGTGATGCCCGTCGGCACGATGCCGCGATCACGCCGGTAGATCGCCGCCACCCGGGCATCGATATGCGGCATGTGGCGCTTGATGTCCTGCAGTTCGTGGCCGACCAGCGGCCCGCCGTGATAGGCGCGCACCGCCACCAGCCGCACACGGCCGTCGGCGAAATCCAGCACTTGCAGGGCTTCGGGATGCTCGATCAGGCGGCGCAGGGTTTCAGTGACCTCCTGCTCGGGGCTGATGATGTGGTCGACGCCGAAATGCTCGGAAAGAAAGCCGCCTTCGGCCTCCAGAAAATCGGCCGAACGAATCCGCGCGATCCGCGTCGGGATGTTGAACAGGGTCGATGCAATGCGGCAGGCCACCAGATTGGTCTCGTCGCTCTGGGTCACCGCCACCAGCATGTCGGCGTCTTCCGCCCCGGCCACTTTCAGGATCGAGGGATGGGCAGCGTGGCCGCGCACGGTGCGCAGGTCGAAACGATCCTGCAGCAGCGACAGCCGCTCGAGCTCCAGGTCGACCACGGTGATGTCGTTGTTTTCGGCAACCAGGCTTGCGGCGAGGTTGGCACCGACCTGGCCGGCGCCGAGAATGATGATTTTCATAATGGGGTGAGGCGTGGGTGAGGGGTAAGGCGAAAAACCGAAGCCTTGCCTCTTGCCGGCGACGGCCCCCTTGCGCCTGTCGCCTCATTCATGTCACAGGTCTTCATCAAGGCGCCGCCCATGCCGGATGTTCAGCTGTTTGAGCTTGCGGTAGAGGTGGGTGCGTTCCAGTCCCGACTTGTCGGCGACCCGCGTCATGCTGCCGCCTTCCTGCTGGATCAGGTGCTCGAAATAGGTGCGCTCGAAAGCATCGCGCGCCTCGCGCAGCGGAATGTCGAGCGGGATGCCATGGGCCATCGCGGGTGTCGACTGCTTCATCGGGGCCAGCACGCGGTTGACGTCGGCGGCGTCGATTTCGCTCGCCAGCGCGGTGACTGCCAGCGTGCGCACCACGTTGTGCAGCTGCGGCAGGTTGCCCGGCCAGTCAAAGTTGCGCAGCTGGTTCAAGGCCGGCGTGGTCAGCCGCCGCACCGGGCAGCCGCCGCTCTCGACCAGTTGCATCAGCATGAAGTTGGCAATCTCGGGCACGTCCTCGCGATGCTCGCGCAAGGGCGGCACCTGGATGGCCAGGCTCGACAGACGGTAATACAGGCGATTGTCGAATTCGCCGGCTACCACCATGGCGTCGAGGCTGCGGCTGGCCGCGCACACCAGGCGCGCACCGTTGCCCTCAATGCGGTCGAGCAGCAAGCCCAGGCCTTTCTGCTCCAGACGCGCGAGCTCACAGGCATCCGACAGATAAAGCGTGCCGTTGCCGAGTGCCTCGACAAAGCTCAACGGGTCGGACACCAGGCGCGCGCGATCCTTGATTTCGACCCACGGAGTGGCCGGCTGGTGAAGAAAACGGGCACAGACTTCAAAGCCGCTGCCGGTCTCGCCCTGCAGCAGGACGGGCGCGGTATTGCCGGCAATCTGGGTAAGGCGTTTTTTCAGTTCGAGGATCAGCGGGCTTTTGCCGAGTGCCGACAAGTCCATGCCGGGCGTACGCCGGGGCAGGGCCACGCCGCGCTTGATCGCCTTGCTGACGGTGTCGATCAGCTTGGCCAGCGAAACCGGCTTTTCCAGGAAATCGGCGGCGCCAAGCCGGGTGGCTTCGACCGCGGTGTCGATGGTGCCGTGACCGGACATCATCACCACCGGCATGGTGAGCTGGCCGCCGGCCGCCCATTCCTTCAGCAGCGTCACACCATCGGTGTCGGGCATCCAGATGTCGAGCAGGACCAGGTCCGGCCGCCGCAGCGCACGAAAGGCGCGCGCCGCCTCGGCGTTTTCCGCCAGATGCACGTCGTAGCCCTCGTCGGTGAGGATTTCCGACAACAACTCGCGAATGCCCACTTCGTCATCGACGACGAGAATGTGTCCGCTCACGGCTGCTCCCTGGCTGCGGCAAAAACAGGCAGTTCAATGCGGATGGCGGCACCGCCTGCCTTGAGGTTTTCGATCTGGATTTTGCCGTGATGCTCTTCCACAATCTTTTTGACGATGGCCAGGCCCAGCCCCGTCCCCTTGGCCTTGGTGGTTGCGTAAGGCTCGAACAGCCGCGTCATCAGGTGCTCCGGAAAGCCGGCTCCATTGTCTGTTACGGTCAAATAAACAGCATGCTTATTGAGGTGCGTGCCGACTTCGACCTTCGGCTCGGGATGGCCGGCCAGCGCGTCCTGCGCATTTTGCAACAGATTATGAATCACCTGACGCAATAATGTGGAGTCGCCCGCGATGCGGGGCAGATCGGCGTCGAGATGCAGCTGCAGGCCAAGCGCCCGGGTATCGTACAAAGACAGCACTTCGCGCACCAGCGCATTCAGATCGATCGCTTCAAGCCGGACGCGCGGCATTCGTGCATAGTTGGCGAAGGCGTCGACCATGCTGTTCATCGCGGCGACCTGGTTGACGATGGTTTGCGTGGCGCGCGCCAGGAATGCGGCGTCCGCCGCTTCCAACCGGCCATCCAGCTTCTTCGCGATGCGTTCGGCCGACAGCTGGATCGGCGTGAGCGGATTCTTGATCTCGTGCGCCAGCCGCCGCGCCACCTCGCTCCAGGCGGCGTTGCGCTCGGCGTCGATCAGTTTGGTGACGTCGTCGAAGACCAGCACATAGCCGCGCTCGACGCCCGGCGGCAGGCGGGTGCCGCGCAGCAGCAGCGACTGGTTGCCGCCGTGGCCCGCATAGTCGATCTGTTCCTGCCATTCGCCTTCATGCTCGGCAAAGCGCGCCGCCACCGCGGTCCCGAACGCATGCAATGCCTCGCCCGGCTGACCCAGTTCGGCCAGCGGGTGCGCGTCGAGCGTGGCCACCGCCACCCCGAGTATCTGCGCCGCCGCGCCGTTCATGGTGCGCACCCGCAGCGCCTCGTCGAGCACCACCACGCCGGACGACAGGTTGGCCAGCACCCGCTCCAAGAACGCCTTGGCCTGCTCGGTCTGCTGATGGTTCCGCGCCACCTGCTCGCGCGCGTCGGACAGCTGGCGCGTCATGCGGTTGAACGACTGGATCAGCACGCCCAGTTCGTCGCGGCTCTTCACCGACGGCATCTGCGAAAAATCGCCCTTGGCTACGGCGCGGGTGCCGCGCGCCAGCGAGCGCAGCGGCGCGCCGAGTCGCTCCGACAGCAGATAGGCAATGACGAGCGTCATCAGCAGCGCCAGCATCAGGGTCAGGGTCAGCGCCACGCCGTAGATGCGCTTCAACCCCAGCCGCGACACCGCGATCTGCTGGTATTCCTGGTAGGCCAGCTGCACCGCCTGCGCGTCGCGCGCCAGGCCGGCGGGCACCGGCTGCACCAGCTGCAGCACGCGCGTTTCGCCGGCCAGCGCGCTGGTATACACCGGCACGATGACGCGCATGATGAGCCCGCGTTCGGCCACTTCCTCGATCCGGCTGTAGGGCTGCTGCTGGCGAACCTGCCACAGCACGTTGCGCTCGGGCAGCACCGGCAACAGGGTGCCGCGCTCGCCGCTGACGTGGGCGATGACGCCGCCGCGTTCGTCGAACAGGGTCATTTCCTGCACCGCGCTTTGTTCGCGCAGGGTCGACAGGCTGGTGATGATGGAACCCAGGCCCTCGTCCGACAGCGTCAGCGCCATGCGTTGGGCTTTTTTGTCCAGTTCGCGCAAGAGGTCGTCAAGCGCGGCATGGCCGAGGTTGACGCCGGAGGTCAGCGCGTTGTCGACCCGCACGTCGAACCAGGTTTCGATCGAACGGTTGAGGAAGAACACCGAGGCGCCATACACCACCAGGCCGGGCAACAGGGCGACGACGCCGAACATCAGCAGCAATTTGAGCGTGAGCTTGGCGCCGAACACGCCGCGGCGGATGCGTTTTTGCAGCCACCACAGACGCCAGCCCAGCAGCCCCAGCAGCGCCGCGCCGAGCACGCCGCCGCCGATGAAGAGGGTGGGCAGGCTGTCAGAGAAATCGCTGCTGCCGCTGCTGGCATTAAACAGCAGGAACAGCAGCACGATGCCCATGACCAGGGCGGCGGCAATCAGACTGCGCATCAGGGCAAAGGCGGTGGCGCGGGCAGAGCGGGCGCCTCGAACGACCAACCGTACCAGGGGGTGACGAGCTCCCATTTGTCGCTGGTGACCGCGCCGATGGAGAGCGGCTTGGGCAATTGCGCGGTGTCGAGGCGCAGGCGCAAGCGGGCGTCGTAACGCTGCCCGGCTTTGAGCGCGCCGCGCTCCAGCACCGGCCAGTTCTCCACCCGCCCGAGCAGGGCCAGCGCCTCGTCGAGGGTGGCGGCAGTCTGCGTGGTGTAGCCCGATTCGACGACATAGCGCCGCAGCAGCAGGTGGTAATAAATCCGCATCTTGCGAACCGGCTCGGCGATGCCTTCGTCAAACCACCACCAGCCGCGCGGCCGGGACAGCTCCAGTTTCAGCAGGAAGTGCAGGTTGATGCCGCGGAGCAGCGCGTCTTCCAGCGTGGGGTTGAGCACGATATCGATGTCCGCATCCAGCACGTAGCCTAGCGGCGTGGGCTTGATGACGGCCTGCTTGATCGCGCTCCTGTCGCTGGCCAGTGCGCTGCCTGCCACGACCAGCCAGCCGCCGAGCAGCAGCGCGACCAGCCAGCGGATCGGCGGGTCAAATCTTGCGCAGCAGGGCGTAAAAAAAACCATCATGCTCGGCATCAGGCAGCAGCGACCCATCGGACAAAGGTTCAGGAAGCGGACAGCGTTCGGCGTCACCCGCGTGGCGCGCCAGAAACGCACGCACCTGTCCGTCGTTTTCTTCATTGAAGAGGGAGCACGTAGCGTAAAGCAATGTACCACCCGGGACCAGCAGTCGCCAGAGCGCCTCCAGCATAACGGCCTGTTGCGCGGCAAATTGAGGGATATCGTCGGGGCGGCGCAGCCACTTGATGTCGGGGTTGCGGCGCACCACGCCGGAGGCGCTGCACGGAACGTCGGCCAGGATGCGGTCGTACGGCTGGCCGTCCCACCAGGTCTCGGGTTGCGCTGCGTCGCCTTCGATCAGCGTGGCATCCAGCTGCAGCCGGTTGAGGTTTTCCTCCACCCGCGCCAGCCGTGCCACATCCGCGTCGACCGCTGTCAGGATCACGTCAGCGCGCTCCAGGATATGGCCGGTCTTGCCGCCAGGGGCAGCGCAGGCATCCAGTATCCGCTCGCCCGGCTGCGCGTCCAGCAGGCGTGCCGCCCATTGCGCGCCGGCGTCCTGCACCGACACGTCGCCCGCATCGAAGCCGGGCAGGCTGTGCACCGGCACCGCGCGGTCGAGCGTGACCGCATCCGGGCCGGTTTGCCGTGCCGTCATCCCGGCTTCCGTCAGGCGCTGCAGATAGCCCGCCACGTCGCCGTGGCGGCAGTTGACGCGCAGGGTGAACGGCGGGTGCTGCTGGCTGGCTTCGAGGACGCCCTGCCAGTGATCCGGGTGCTCGGCTTGCAGTTTGGCGATCCACCAGTCGGGATGCGACCAGCGCGCGCGCGGCTGTTCGTCCGCCAGCTTTTCCAGCTCGGCGCGACGGCGCTGGAAATTGCGCAGCACCGCATTGGCCAGCCCGCGCCGCCAGCCCTCGCCGGCCGCGGTGACGGCGTTGTGCACCACCGCATGCGCCGGCGCCCGGGTGTAGGCCAGCTGGTAGATCGCCACGCGCAGCAGCCAGCCGAGTTCGGGGTCGGTCAGCGGGCGCTCCAGCAGTGCCGCCAGCCAGGCATCCAGGCGGCCCAGCTGGCGCAGGCTGCCATATACGATGTCCTGCAGGGCGCCGCGCTCGCCCGGCGTTTCCAGTTGCTGCAGGCGCCGCGGCAGCACCTGATGCAGCGCCGCCCCGGCAAGCACTTCTTCGAGCGCGCCGGCGGCCAGTTTTTGCAGATTACGCATGGTGGCAGACGCCCCGCTTAGTCGGTTGATTCATGGGATTCCAGCTGCTTCGATGAGCGGCGGATGATAGCAGGACGCACGCGGATCGACGCCTGCCGATACGCGCGGCCGGCCCGGGCTTCACGCGCCAAAACGGGTTCCGGCCGGCACCGGCCGGCCGGCGAGAAACGCCGCCGCCGTCATCCGTTTGCCGCCTGCCGGCTGGACCGCCTGCAAGGCCAGCGCGCCGCTGCCGCAGGCGACCACCAGCCGGTCCGCCTCGGTGTGCGGCACCTGGCCCGGCTCCGCACGCAGCAGGTCGGCGTCCGGGCCGGCGACAACCTGGGCCGACCAGACTTTCAGCGTTGCGCCGTCCAGCAGCGTCCACGCGCCGGGCGCAGGATTGTAGGCGCGCACCGCGCGCGCCAGCACCTCGGCGGGCTGGCGCCAATCCAGCTTCGCCTCTTCCTTGGTCAGTTTGGCGGCATACGTAGCGAGGGTGTCGTCCTGCGCCTGCGGCACCAGGGCGGGGTAATTCGCCAGCGCCGCCACAATGGCTTTGGCGCCGGCGGCGGCGAGGGTGTCGTGCAGGCTGGCGGCGGTGTCGGTTTCGCGGATCGGCACCACGGTTTTTGCCAGCATCGCGCCGGTGTCGAGGCCGGCGTCCATCTGCATGATGGTGATGCCCGTTTCCGTGTCGCCCGCCAGGATCGCGCGCTGGATCGGCGCCGCGCCGCGCCAGCGCGGCAGCAGCGAGGCATGGATATTGAGGCAGCCGAAGCGCGGCAGATCGAGCACCGGCTGCGGCAGGATCAGGCCATAGGCCGCCACCACCATGACATCGGCATCGACCGCGGCGAGTTCGGCCTGGGCCTCGGGGGTTCTCAGGCTGGCGGGCTGATACAGCGGCAGTCCACGCGCCTGCGCCGCCTGCTTGACCGCGCTGGGGGTGAGTTTCATGCCGCGCCCGGCCGGACGGTCGGGCTGAGTCAGCACCAGGACGATATCGTGCCCGGCCTCCGCCAGGGCGTCGAGGGCAGCGGCCGCGAACGGCGGCGTGCCGGCAAAGAGGATGCGCACGGGCCGGTTCAGAGCGACGCGCGCGCGGGCGCGGCGTCGGGCCGGTGCTCGCGCGCCTGCTTGGACAGCTTGGCCTTGATGCGGGTGCGCTTGAGGTTGGACAGGTAGTCGACGAAGACCTTGCCCAGCAGGTGATCCATTTCATGCTGGATGCACACCGCCAGCAGACCGTCGGCCTCCAGCTCGAAGGGCTTGCCGTCACGGTCGAGCGCGCGCACGGTGACGCGCTCGGCGCGCGTCACCCGGTCGAACACGCCGGGCACCGACAGGCAGCCTTCCTCGCTTTCCTCGCGCCCCGACTGGGCGACGGTCTCGGGGTTGATGAACACCCGCAGCGCATCGTGGGTTTCGGAGAGGTCGATGACGATGACGCGCTCGTGAACGTCGACCTGGGTCGCCGCCAGCCCGATGCCGGGGGCGGCGTACATGGTCTCGGCCATGTCGTCGACCAGTTTGCGTATGCGCGCATCGACCGCGGCAACCGGCTTGGCAATGGTGTACAGGCGGGCATCGGGATAATGCAGAATATCGAGTCTGGCCATTATTGATTCGGCACGATGGCGTTAGAAGAGGATCGCAAGGTGGGTGGTTCTCAACCGTTAATAGGGGCAAGCGTGCCGAATCAATAGCATCAACGCAGCATTTTATTGATGCGGCCCAACGATCCGGGCCACGAGAACCCCTCTCGTGTTACCGGGGGGCTTGCTCACGCAAATCTGACCGCGCCAATAAAAGCTTTACGAATGAAGGGGCTGGGTGCACACTTTTATGCAAAATCTGCGTCCAGATGCGCGTCACCCTAAATATCAGGCGGCGGATAGCCGTAAGCTAAGCGCACAGTATATTTTCAATGAAAAATTAGACAAGGTCTAAGTGGAGGGTTCCCCGTGCGTCAATTCGTTATTACTCTCGCCCTGTTGCTGTCGATGCCTGCGCTGGCCGACACCCTTAAACTGCAGGACAACGCGCCCGACAGCTATGTCGTGGTCAAGGGCGACACCCTGTGGGACATCTCCGGGCGTTTTCTCAAGGACCCGTGGCGCTGGCCGCAGATATGGAACCTGAACCGCGCGGAAATCAAGAATCCGCACTGGATTTACCCGGGCGACCTGATCGTGCTCGACCGCAGCGGCAACGAGCCGCGGCTGTCGCTGGTCCGGGGCGGCAAGAACGGAATGCGAACGGTCAAACTGTCGCCCGGCGTGCGCGCAGCCGACATCGGCGGCGATGCCATTCAGTCGATCCCGATCCGCGTGATCCATCCCTTCCTGTCACAACCGCGCGTGGTCCCCGAGGGGGCGTTCGACGACGCACCGTTCATCCTCGGCAGCAACACCGAGCGCGTGGTGCTGGCGGCGGGCGACGATGCGTTCGCGACCGGCGGCAAGGACGGGGTGACGCGCTGGAATGTGCTGCGTCCCGGCAAGGCCTTGAAGGACCCGGAAACCGGCGAAGTGCTGGGCTACGAAGTCGAATACCTGGGCGATGCGCGTACCCTGGTGGCAGGCGCGCCGCAGAAAATCCGCATCACCCAGTCGGCGCAGGAAATCCTGCCCCGCGACAAGCTGGTGGAGGCGGATGACAGCACCACCTTCGAATATCTTCCGCACGCACCCGAAGGCAAAATCAACGGCCGCATCATCTCGGCCTACGGCGGCCTGACGGACAGCGGGCGCTATCAGACCGTGGTGATCAACCGCGGCAGCCGCGACGGCCTGGAGCCCGGCCAAGTGCTGTCGGTGTTCCGTGAAGGCCAGGCGGTCACGCTCACCCGCGACGAAAAAGACCGCATGACCTGGGTCAACGAAGAGATCGCGGGCGTTCCGAATGGCGACGCCTGGCTTTACAACGACGTGCGTTGTCTGAAGGAAAACGGCAAGGCAACCTACGATCAGGCCGCCGATGTCCGCAGCGCCTTCCGCAGCACCTGCCTCACCAACCACAGCGATCGCGCCGTTAAGCTGCCCGACGCCCGCAGCGGCCTGGTGATGGTCTACCGTGTATACGACCGCGTGTCCTACGCGCTCATCATGCAGTCCGATGGGCCGGTCTACCTGCTCGACACGGTCAGGAACCCCTGATCAGCCACGCGCTTGAAAGACGTCTCGAGCGTGCCTGACGCCTGGCTGCGCCTCGCCCTCGCCCCGGGGGTGGGCAACACCAGCCTGATCCGCCTGCTAACGGCCTTCGGTTCTCCGGAGGCCGTTTTGGCATCCGGCCGTGCCGCACTGACGGCGCATCTTTCCCGCGCACAATGCGACGCACTGCTGGCCGAACCGGATACCGCGCAACTCGACGCTGCCCACGCCTGGCTCGCCCAACCCGGCAACAGTCTGATGACGCTGGCGGACGCGGATTATCCGAAAACCCTGCTCGAGATCGCCGATCCCCCCGCCATGCTGTATTGCAAGGGACGGCGCAGCCTGTTGAGCCAGCCCTGCCTCGGCATCGTCGGCAGCCGCAACGCCACCCCCCAGGGCGTGCGCGACGCCGAGGCGTTCGCCCAGGCGCTGTCCGACGCCGGTTTGACCATCGTCAGCGGACTGGCGCTCGGTATCGATGCGGCGGCGCATCGCGGCGGGCTGGCCGGTGCCGGTTCGAGCGTTGCCATTATCGGGACCGGACTCGACCGCATTTATCCCGCGCGCAACAAGGCGCTGGCGCACCGGTTGGCCGAAAGCGGCCTGATCGTATCGGAATTCGCGCTCGGCACGCCGCCCCTGCCCGGCCACTTTCCGCGCCGCAACCGGCTGATCAGCGGTCTCTCCCGCGGGGTACTGGTGGTGGAGGCCGCGCCCAACAGCGGCTCGCTCATCACCGCCCGGGTGGCGACCGAACAGGGGCGCGAGGTGTTCGCCATTCCCGGCTCGATCCATTCGCCGCTGGCACGCGGCTGCCATGCGCTGATCAAGCAGGGCGCCAAGCTGGTCGAATCCGCCGCCGACATTCTCGATGAACTGGCCTGGCAGCAGCGGCTGACGCCGCCAGTGCTGCGCGAAGACCGCCCGCAGGGCGAGTGTCTGACGGCGTACCCCTTGCGGGTGCAGCCGGAAGACCCGTCCGACCCGGTATTGGACGCGCTGGACGGTGCGCCGACCACGCCCGATACCTTGGCACAAAGAACCGGGTTGACGCTGGATGCGCTTTCAGCGAAGCTGTTGACGCTTGAACTGGATGGGCGAATTGCTTCCTTGCCCGGCGGGCGTTACCAAAAGATCCACTGACTCTATGCTCGACATCCTGGTTTACCTCTACGAAAGCTTCCGCATGGCCGAGCTGGCGCCCGATCGCGACGCGCTGGAAAAGCGCCTGTTTGCTGCCGGCTTTGAAGAAGCCGACATCAATGCAGCGCTCGACTGGTACGCCAACCTCTCCGGCAGCGCCACCCACGAACGGCTGGCGCTGGCCTTTGATCGCCACTATGCGCCCGAAGAACTGGAGCGCCTGAACGACGCCTGCCGCAACGAGCTGACCTATCTGGTCTCAGCGCAGGTGCTCGACCCCGAATCGCGCGAGTGGGTGATTTCCGGGCTGATGGCGCTGGGCGGCGAGGACATCGAACCGGATCACGTACGCTGGATGACCCTGATCGTGCTGTGGAGCCGCGGGCTGATCGAACATTTCACCCACCTCGAAGACATGCTGCTCAGCCATGAGCCAGGGCGTCTGCATTAAGGCGACACACTAAATCAACCATGTCCAAACTCGTCATCGTCGAATCGCCGTCCAAATCCAAAACGCTGAAAAAATATCTCGGCGACGATTACGACATCCTCGCCAGCTACGGCCACGTGCGCGACCTGGAGCCGAAAACCGGCGCCATCGATACCGAAAATTTCAGCATGAAATACCAGGTCATCGAGCGCAACGCCAAGCACGTCGAGGCCATCGTCAAGGCCGCTAAAAAAGCGGACGAAGTGCTGCTGGCGACCGACCCGGACCGCGAAGGCGAGGCGATTTCCTGGCACATCAGCGAAATCCTCAAGGAACGCAAGGTCAAGACGCCGATGAAGCGGGTGGCCTTCTACGAGATCACCGAATCGGCCGTCCAGGATGCGGTGCGCAACCCGCGCGAGATCGCGACCGACCTGGTCAACGCGCAACAGGCGCGGCGCGCGCTGGATTATCTGGTGGGCTTCAACCTGTCGCCGTTGCTGTGGCGCAAGATCCGCCCCGGCTTGAGTGCCGGCCGCGTGCAGTCGCCCGCGCTGCGGATGATCGTCGAGCGCGAGCTGGAAATCGAGGCCTTCGATCCGCGCGAGTACTGGACGCTGCACCTCGACAGCCACAAGGGCACGCAGCCGTTCACCGCCAAGCTCACCCACTTCAAGGGCGAAAAACTCGACCAGTTCTCGGTCGAGCACGAGGCGCGCAGCAAGGAATGGCTGGCCACGCTGGAAGGCCGCGATGCCACCGTGATGCGCATCGAAAAGAAACGCCGGGCGCGCCATCCCGGCGCCCCGTTCACCACCTCGACCCTGCAGCAGGCCGGCGTGCGCCAGCTCGGCATGACCACCGACCGCGTGATGCGCACCGCCCAGCAGCTGTACGAAGGCATCGACCTCGGCGAAGGCCCGGTCGGCCTCATCACCTACATGCGGACCGACTCGGTCAACCTGGCGCAGGAAGCAATCACCGACATCCGCAAGTATGTGGGCGCTAACTTCGACAAGGATTTCCTGCCGCCGGCCGCGATTGCCTACAAGGCCAAGACCAAGAACGCGCAGGAAGCGCACGAAGCCGTTCGCCCGACCGCGGTGGCCCGCACGCCCGAAGCGGTGAAGCCGTTTCTGTCGCACGACCAGGCGCGGCTGTATGAACTGATCTGGAAGCGCACCGTCGCCTGCCAGATGACGCCGGCGCAATTCGACACCGTTGCCGCCGACATCACGGTGGGCGAGGGCACCTTCCGCGCCACCGGGCAGACGCTGGCGTTCGCCGGCTTTCTTGCCGTCTACCAGGACGACGAGGACGAGGAAGAGTCCAAGCTGCCCGCGCTGGCCGAGGGCGAAACCCTGCCCGTCGACAAGCTGTACGGCGAGCAGCATTTCACCCAGCCGCCGCCGCGCTACACCGAAGCCAGCCTGGTGAAGGCGCTGGAGGAATACGGCATCGGCCGTCCGTCCACCTACGCCAGCATCATCTCCACCCTGCAGGACCGCGAGTACGTGGTGCTGGAGAAAAAGCGTTTCCAGCCGACCGACATCGGCCGCCTGGTCAACTGCTTCCTGACCCGGCATTTCGGCCACTACGTCGACTACGACTTCACCGCCAAGCTGGAGGACAAGCTCGACGACGTCTCCAACGGCAACCGGGTCTGGACGCGCCTGCTGGGCGAGTTCTGGAGCGAATTCGACGGCGATCTGAAGGCCAAGCAAGACGTCGAGCGCGGCTGTCCGATTGCCGAGGCCTGTCCCAAGTGCGGCAAGCCGCTGTTCATGCAGGCCAGCAAGCGCGGCCTTTTCATCGGCTGTTCCGGCTACCCGGAATGCGATTACACGCGGCCGCTGCATGCGGCCACCGCCGAGGGCGACAACATCCTGGGCCAGGACCCGGCCACCGGCCTCGACGTCAAACTGCTGTCCGGCCGCTTCGGCCCCTACGTGCAGATCGGCGAGATGCCGGAGGACAAAAAGGCGCCAAAGCCGCGTCGCGCGTCGTGGCCGAAGGACATTCCGCTTGAGAACGCGACCCTCGAACTGGCGCTGAAGTTCTTGTCATTGCCGCGCGAAGTCGGCCATCACCCGACCACCGGGCTGCCGATCATCGCCAACAACGGCCGCTTCGGCCCGTATCTGCTGCACGACGGCAAGTTCAAGTCGATCCCCAAGACCGATAGCGTGTACGAAATCGACCTGCCGCGCGCACTCGAAGTGCTGGCGATGGAGCGCGAGCCGCGCGGCGGCGACTCGGCGGCATCGGTGCTGAAAAACCTCGGCCCACACCCCGACGACGGCAAGGACATCACCGTGCGTAGCGGCCGCTACGGCCCCTACGTGAAGCACGGCAGCACCAACGCCACCCTGCCCAGGGACATCACGCCGGAAGAGATCACGCTGGACGAGGCGCTCTCATTGATCGCCGCGCGCGTTGCCAAGGGCCCCGCCAAAAAGCCGGTGAAGAAGACTGCGGCCAAACCGGCGGCGGCGGAAAAAGCCAAAGCCAGCGACGCTGCCGAAGCGAAGAAACCCGCTGTTAAGGCTGTTAAAAAGGTGGCTACCAGGAAGCCCACCGCCAAACCCGCCACGACCAAAAAGCCGGCCAGCAAAAAAGTCGCTGCATGAGTTCGCTCCCCAGCCTGCTCGTGGTCAACGCCTTCATCGGCACGGCGGGCTACAAAAAGCTGTATCAGGAACTCGGTTACGCGGTGGTCACCGAATGGTCGGAGCGCCGCGCCATCAGCCTGGTGCGCAAAAACCCGCCTGCCGTCATCGTGGCGGACTTTTACCATCAGTCCGATTTCCGTGACCGCCTGTCCAACCTCGAATCCCTGCTGGCCGCGGTGCAAAGCGCACCGACTACCCGTATTCTGGTTTTTTATGAGCCAGCTCATCAGGCGGTGCTGGACAAGGTCAGCGCCCGTCTGCGCGTTGACGCCGCCTTTACCCTGCCGGTTCAGGAAGACCGGTTGCGCGCCACGCTCCAGACCTGGCTCAACAACCTGCACGTGAGCTGACTTCAGCGCGCCTGGCCAAACTGCTCGCGCAGGCTGTCCAGGGTCTCCTGCTCGCCGCGCACGCGGAAGAACGCACCGTCTTCGTCGGCGCGCTCCTCCAGCACCGCGCAGCGCGCGAATATTTCGCCGCGCAGCTGCTGGGCCGACCAGGGAAGGAAAAGCTCGGCCTCGATCAGATCCTTCTGGAAAAACGCAAGGATCGCCTTGTGCAGTTTGGCGACGTCGTCGGGGCGGCGCGCGCTCATCACGATGCAATCGGGGTAGCTGGCGTGCAGCGCGGCTTCGCATTCGGCTTGTGCCGCGGCGTCGCCGACGTGGTCGATCTTGTTGAAGATGCGCAAGCGCGGCACGTCCCGCGCGCCGATTTCCTTGAGCACTTCTTCGGTGGTTTCGATCTGCCGCTCGAAGCCGGGGTCGCTGGCGTCGATGACGTGCAGCAGCAGCGACGCATCGAGCGCCTCTTCCAGCGTCGACTTGAACGACGCGACCAAGCCGTGCGGCAGGTTCTTGATGAAGCCGACCGTGTCGCTGACCAGCACGCGCGGGACGCTCTCGGGATGCAGGCTGCGCACGGTGGTGTCGAGCGTGGCGAACAGCTTGTTGGCGACCAGCGCCACGCTGGCGAGGCCCTGGTGCGCCTGCCGCCGTGCGCGCTGGGTCTTGCGGTCCGCGTCCATCGCGGTGATCTCCTTCTGCAGTTCGGCGATGCGGTCGCGGATCTTGCGCTTGTCGAGCTCGGTGTGCGATTCGCCGGCGCCGCGACCGCCGACGCCGCTGCGCTGCCGCCCCTGCGGCCCCGCCAGCTTGGCCGCCTCGCGCA
>JBAQND010000217.1:0-3044 GCA_049303455.1 Thiobacillus sp. | reverse complement strand
GCGGCGGGAAATTCAATGCCGCCATTATCCCAGGCCATCCCGCCGGCTTCACCCACCGGGTGCGGGTAAATTTGCACACAACCCGCAGTGGCGCTGCGGTTTGCGCGGAAACGGGCACGGATTCAGGAATCCCTTTGGGAATCGTGTCCGACCCCGTTTTTGACCCCGTTTTTATGGCCGCAGTTCCTCAGCCTGGCGGCGATCGGCGCGGTCCTGTTCACGCTGGCCCTGGCGCGCTTCCATAAAACGCTGGCAACGATGGCATGAGTTCGCGCACCGAACAAACTTCGCCTCGTTCACGCGTCCCGGGCAAATGGCGTGCACTGCCGACCGGCATCTGGGCACTCGGATTCGGCTCGCTGTTCATGGACATGTCCTCCGAGATGATCCACAGCCTCCTGCCGGTCTTCATGGTCACCGTACTGGGCGCCTCCATGGTGACCGTCGGCATTATCGAGGGGATTGCAGAGGCAACGGCAGCCATCTTGAAAGTGTTCTCGGGTGCGCTGAGCGACTATCTCGGCAAGCGTAAATTCCTGATGATCCTTGGCTATGGACTCGCGGCAATCACCAAGCCCATTTTTCCGCTGGCCTCGTCGATCGGCTGGGTGTTCACGGCGCGTTTCGTCGACCGCATCGGCAAAGGCATCCGCGGCGCGCCACGCGACGCCCTGATTGCCGACATTACGCCAGCACCATTACGCGGCACGGCCTATGGTTTGCGGCAGGCGCTTGATTCGGCTGGTGCCCTGCTCGGTCCGCTGCTGGCGGTGGTCTTCATGATATGGCTTGCCAATGACATCCGTGCAGTGATGTGGATAGCCGCGGTGCCTGCCTTCATTGCGGTGGCGCTCCTCATGATTTACGTACGCGACCCTGAGCGCACGCATGCGCCCGGCGACGTCAAAGCACCACTCACACGGGCCAACATCAAGCGCCTGCCGCTGCGCTACTGGCTGGTTGTGCTGTTGGGGGCGGTCTTTACGCTCGCCCGCTTCAGCGACGCCTTTCTGGTGCTGCGGGCACAGGACATCGGCCTTGCGCTCGGCTATGTGCCGGTGGTCATGGTCGTGATGAACGTTTTCTATGCCGGCGCCGCCTATCCGGCCGGGGCCGCCGCTGACCGCTTCCACCCGCGCACCTTGTTGCTGATCGGACTCGCGCTGCTCATCGCAGCGGACATGGTGCTGGCCACGGCCCGAGGCGCACTGGGCGTCTTTGCCGGTGTCGCGCTGTGGGGCCTGCACATGGCCTTTACCCAGGGCCTGTTGTCGAAACTCGTCGCTGACACGGTGCCGACGCAATTGCGCGGCACCGGGTTCGGCATCTTCAATCTCGTCAGCGGCGGTGCGCTGCTGCTGGCGAGCGTACTGGCTGGCGTTCTGTGGAGCGCCATCGGACCCGCTGCGACGTTCCTGGCCGGTGCCGGTTTCGCTGCTCTCGCCGCAATCGGGCTCCTGACTGTGGACGCCGGGCATCGCAATCGAGACAAGGAATGACATGGGCAGGCCAGTTCTCCCTGCACCCGGCGCAATCCCTCATAACGCTGGCAACGCCTGTACGAACATCTTCTTGGACTGAAATCGCCCTGGCCGGTGAAGTCGGTTGATCTTTCTCTGGAGGAACAGCGCGTCGTGGTTGAAGTCGTTCTCAAGCCTGGCCAGGTGTGGGCAGACCCCACCGACAGCACCCGCCGTGCGCACATCAACGGCTGGAGCGAGCGGCAGTGGCGGCATCTGGATACCTGCCAGCTTGAAACCATCATCAAGGCGCGCGTCCCCCAGTTCAATACGGTACCGTCGAAGAGCTGGCCGTACCCTGGGCCGAGCGCTACAGCCGCGTCACGCTCTTGATGGAAGCCTTTGTCGTCAAGCTGCTGAAGTCTGTCCCACCACCCAGGGCGTGTGCGGATTCACTCGGCTGGCCTGGAGCACCGTCAACGACATCATGGTGCGTGCGGTCGAGCGCGGCATGTTGCGCCGCACGGAAGACGACGTGCCACATCTGGGGCTGGACGAGAAGAGTTCCGAGAAGGGCCACACTTACGTCAGCATCCTGACCGACATTGAGCGGGGGGCGCGTGCTTGATCCGGTGCCCAAACGCCGCCTGGAAGCGGCTAAAACGCTGCTGGAAACACTTGGTCCGGCGCAACGCGATGGGGTCAAAGCGGTGGCGATGGATATGTGGCCTGCTTTCATGAGCGCAGCGAAAGCGTGTATCCCTCAGACCGACATCGTGCATGACCGGTTTCACGTTGCCAAATACCTCGGCGACGCGGTTGATGCGGTGCGCAAACAAGAACATCGCAGCCTGCTGCAGGCGGGCGGCTCGCCGCTGACGGGCGGCAAATGGGCGTGGCAGAAGACGTATGCCGATGGGCGCTCGTCCGAAGCGGTGGCGTTTCGCGCCTTGAATCAACTCAATCTCAAGACCAGCCGCGCCTGGCGCATCAAGGAAACCTTCAAGGAATTCTGGCGCTATCACTACACCGGCGCGGCCAAACGCTTCTGCGATGCCTGGTCGGACAACGCCATGCGCAGCCGTCTGGAGCCGGTCAAGAAAGTGGTCAGGATGCTCCGGCGACATGAGGCGGGGTTGGCTCAACTACAGTAAACACCGCATCAGCAATGCCTGCGCCGAAGGGTTCAATAGCGCGATCCAACTCATCAAGGCCAACGCCCGCGGGTTTCGCAACTTCACCAACTATCGGGCACGAATTCTGTTTCATTATGGCAAGCCGGATATGCGCTTAGCAGGCTGCTGAAATACCCCACGCGGGAGCGTGGCACATTGCACTAAAGTTCGATTTTTCATTCGGTTCGGTCGCATGATTTGATTTCTGCTCTCATTGAACTCGCGGACCCTTTGAGCCCAATTTCCCCGTATTTCCTGTCCCTCACGCCGTCCGCAGACGGATTTTCCCAGCGTGCGCATGCGCGTGAGGCTGCAGGCCGTCATGGTCAGCACAAACGTCTGATCGACTTTCTCTTCCGCACCGGGATGGCGTAGCCCGCACTGGCCGCGATGCCGTCGGCGGTGGTGA
>JBAQND010000216.1:0-2507 GCA_049303455.1 Thiobacillus sp. | reverse complement strand
GCGGCGGTGAACAGTGTTTCAACAGGCAGGGTCATGGATGGAATCGCAATCAAGTTTCAACAGGCCCCATTGGGCCGCATTCGTCACCGCATATGAAGTCAAGTTCCACTCGAAACGGCATAGAGCCATTTCTCTCAGGTTTCGGCGCCTGTTATTTTAATTCCTGCGAGATTCCGGTGTGGGGAATTCAGGTGAGTTCATTTGTTTGTGCGGGGTGTGAGGGTTTTGCAGGGGCGACTATGTAAGCGGGTTGCACGTTGGGCTTCATTCCATTCAGCCCAACGTACGCGGGCTAAGTTATTTTGAGCAGTTTATCGTCGTTCCAAATTGGTTGCATCGCAACCCATCAGAGCCGCTCGTTGTATTCCCGAAGGTGTTGTAAGTTGTTCCGTCTGAGCTGGTAGTTGTGTTTCCAAAAGTATTGAAGGTGTTTCCATCTGAGCACGTTGTGGTGGAGCCAAATTGGTTACACCTCACTCCGTTTGAACCTGTAATCGTGTTACCAAATCGATTGTAGGTGGTTCCATCGGAACAGGTGATGGTGTTGCCAAACTGATTGCATGTTACCCCTCCTGCATTTGCTTGCATTGGTGTGCATAGGGCTATAGCCAAGGCTGTAATGATTGATTTCATTTCGCTCTCCTTAAATTGATAAACATAACAATTGGAAATCCCAGGGTAATCAAAATAAAGGTTCCAAGCTCGAATTAATTGGGCGGTGCGGACGAATGGCCCCTTTGATTATCTAATCGAGGTAAAGCCATTCACCCCTATAGAAAGAGTAAGCCGGGCGGCCAAATGGTGGCATATCCATGTATTCCAAATATGTGTCGTTCTCAGAGGCGATATACCTGAACTGATTGAACATCAAAGTGTATTTTGCAAGGGGAACTTGTTCGATATATCTGGGCACGAGTTCTGCAAGTGATTGGGGATAACGCTGATTATCGGAGTGAAACGACTTCACAGCAGAAACCAGAACTTCGGCGCGGCTTTGGGCGAGTCGGTTGTTCAGGGTATTGAGGAGAAAGACGAGAACGACCGCCGACAAGTAAACACCGAGGTTTCTCAGACGCTGCGAACGAACGGGTACAAATTTGCGAAGGAGCGTGCGTGGCAGCCCGATAAACAAAAGGCCGAAGCCAACCAGGATAGCTATGACACCTTGGTTCAACCAGAGCGCATCGACTATGACCAAAAGTATCGCGAGAACAACTGCGCGAGTGAGGGAAGGCACTTTCACTTCGGGCGATACCGGGGTCTGCATGGTCATTGCTCTCGTCGAATACGGAAAATCGTGGTCTGACAGCGGTTGTCTCTTATTACGTTGATATGTTTGCCGACCTGCTGCAAGTTAACGAGGTGTTGCCTTCACAGGAAATCAATCAACGACTTATAGTTTGGACTTTTCTCAGCTTCTCTACGTGCCAATGCACGAACCACATTACCCTTTTCACGGCTCAGTTCGTCTTAACCGTGTACGGCATCACTGATAGGAGGTCCGAAGCGCATGAAACAGAAACTGCTGTGGTGTAAGGCTGTCCTTGAAGCGGTCAAGCAGGCGTCGCCATCCCAGATAGTTCGCCAGGTACTTGGTGGCGACGCCGTGGAAGCGCGCCATCCAGGTCTTGAGGTGGGCGTCGTAACGGTTGACGCTCTGTACGTGCCAGATGCCATCGCCCCCCTTGCCGTGGAACGCCGAGACGAAGGAGCCCGATTCGACGTTCAGTTCCTTGGCGACGGTCCAGTAGGCCGCGTTGCCGTCAGTACTCAGCACCGCATCAGAGCCCAACACCGGGCGCAACGCTTCGGTCAGGGCTACGGCCGTGCCACGGGGAAGCACCTGGTCGAACTCAATTTGAGTCCCACGCTGCACGGCCACCACCACGGTGACCTTCTCGGCCCCTTCGCCGGTCTTGAGTTTGCCACCCCGCTTCTTCGAGGTGCGGGGCAGGCTCTTGCGCTGTCCTTTGTAGGAAACCGAGAAAAGGGTTTCGTCCGCTTCGACTATGCCCGTCAGGGCCTCCGGCTTCTGTTTGTTCAAAAAACCCAGGAATTTGTGCCGCCAACGGAAGGCTTTTTGCACCGAGATATTCAAGCGTGCCGCCGTCTTGCGAACCGAAAGCCCATCCGCCATACAGGCCGCGTTCTCCAGCAGTTTCTCTTTGCCCCGTAGCCGGTGAAACGGCGTCCCTGTGAGCGCGGTGAAGGTCTTGCCGCAGCCCTTGCAACGGAATCGCTGCGACCCAAACTCGACGCCGTGCTTCACCACATGCGTGCCGTCACAGTGCGGACAGCATTTGCGCTCGGCCATGCGCGCCAACACCAGGCGCTGCACACCGTCCGCCTCCTTCCGCTGGCGCATCGTCTCCAGCAGAGCGTCGAATTGTTCGTCCGTAAGGCCCTCCAAGCGCGCAACCATCTGTTTGTATTCAATTTGTTCCATACTCAGCCTCCACCTAGTGCGGCCATTATACGGGAGCAACGGTTAAGACGAACTGAGCCCT
>JBAQND010000215.1:0-2876 GCA_049303455.1 Thiobacillus sp. | reverse complement strand
CCGTAACTGCCGGATAACGGCCGCTTCCTGCAGTTCGCCCTCTTTGAAGATGTTGCGGATGTGCTCGCTGATGGTCCGCACATCCTTCTGGAACAGCTCGGACAGCTGTTTCTGGGTCAGCCATACGCTTTCGCCGACCAGCCGAACCTCCAGCCGCGCCTGGCCGTCCTCGGTGGTGTACAGCAGGAATTCGCCATCGGGCGGCAACGCGGTCAACCCGCTCATGCCTTGATCCCCACGAAGCTGACCAGCTGCTTGAGCAAGCCATCCGTTTCGGCCTCGAGCGCGAGGATTTCCCGGGTGACTTCTTCCAGGCTGCGCAGGGGTTTGTGCTGGTAGAAATATTTGTTGAAGCTGATTTCGTAGCCGATGACGGTCTTGTCGATGGCGATCCAGGCTTCGTCGACGTGCGGCCGCACTTCACGGATGAAATAGTCGTGGATGACGCCCGAAGCGGCCAGCGCCGGATCGGGGGCGAGCGGGACGTTTTCGGTGTCGCGCAGTTCGCTGTCGGCTTCGTATTCGATGGCTTCGCCCTTCTTTTCGGCGGGCCAGAAGCCGTAATCGGCGAGCTTGTCCTGCGTGGTGCGCAACTCGGCCAGCTTGTCGCGCAGTTTGGCGCCGGTGAGGGCATGGCGTTTTTTGACGACTTTGTCGGCGCGCGGGTCGCGCCAGCTCACGGCGTTGAGTATCTGCTTGCGCTCGGCTGGGGCCAGCTTCAGGCCCAGGGCCTTGATCGCATCGTCAACCAGGGCCTCGAACTGGTTGAAGTCGAGGTGTTCTCCCTGCCCGATATGCGCTGCCAGCTGTTGGGTGGCCTGCATGATGCCGCGCTGGGCCTGCCAGGTTTTTTCGGCGAGCAGTTCCCTGCGGTTTTTAGGCGAGAGGGTGATTTCTTCGCGTTCGAGGTGGTTCTCGATGGCCTCGGCGTGGGTCTTCAGTTCGGTGTAGACCGCGTCGCCGTATTTGCCGAAGACCCATTCCATGACCTCCTGCATGCCTGGGGTAAAGCGCAGGGTGGCGATGCGCGCGTCGCTGAACCGGGCGGCAAGCCGCAAGGGGCGCTCGACCGTGACCTTGTAGTAGCCGAAGTCGCGGTTGTCGAAGACCTTGCTGATTTTTTGCTCAGGACTCTCGGCGGGCATGTCGAGATAGAGCTGGGTGATCTGGTGAATATGCGCATCGGAAAACGCGCAGTTTTTCTCGCCCAGGTTCTTGCGCAGCTTCTGGTACAGGCTGGAGGCGTCGATCAGCTGCACTTTTCCCCTGCGCTGCCCGGTCTTGTGGTTGGACAGCACCCACACGTAGGTGGTGATGCCGGTGTTGTAGAACAGGTTGTTGGGCAGTTGAATGATGGCTTCGAGATAGTCGTTCTCGATGACATGGCGGCGGATATTGCTTTCGCCGCTGCCGGCATCGCCGGTGAACAAGGCGGAGCCGTTGTGCACCGATGCGATGCGCGAGCCGAACGGGCTGTCGGAACGGCGCTTCATCTTGTCCACCATTTCCATCAGAAACAAGAGCTGGCCATCGGACGAACGCGGGATGGCCGGCTGAAGCCCGTGCCGTTCGCCGGTGTAGTCGGCGAGGGTCACCTGAAAGCGGTGGTCGATGACCTCTTTGCCTTCGACGATGCTTTTCTGGTCGCTTTTCCACGATTTGCCATAAGGCGGATTGGTCATCATGAAATCGAACCGCTTGCCGGAGAAATCGTTGGTGGCGAGCGTGGAACCGAACAGAATGTTCTCGGGATCGTTGCCCTTGATCATCATGTCGGATTTGCAGATGGCGTAGGTTTCGGGGTTGATCTCCTTGCCATACAAATAAACGCCCACTTTGGCTTTGATCTCGCCTTCGGCGTCGGTAATGAAATCCTGCGATTCGGTGAGCATGCCGCCGCTGCCGCAGGCGGGATCATAGATGGTGAGCGGATTGGGCAGCTGCCCCCTGACCGGGATGAATACCAGATGAGTCATGAGCTTGATCACCTCGCGCGGGGTGAAGTGCTCGCCGGCCTCTTCGTTGTTTTCTTCGTTGAACTTGCGGATCAACTCTTCAAACACGTAGCCCATGCCGAGATTCGACAGGCCGGGCTGGGTGCGTCCATCCGGGCCCTTACGGCCGCCGGGGCCGAGGTTGATTTCCTCGGAAACGAATTTCTCAATGACGTCATGCAGCACATCCGACTGCGCCATCTTGCGAATCTGGTTGCGCAGGTCGAACTTCTCGACGATTTCCTTGACGTTGTCGGAGAATCCATCGAGGTAGTTCTTGAGGTTGGCTTCCAGCTGAGAGGGGTTTCCCAACAACGATTTCAGGGTGAATCGCGAGATGTTGTAGAACACGTAACCCGAGGCCTCGCGCAGCCCCAGCGGGTCCAGATCGGTGATCCCGGCCTCTTCGCGCTGAAACCGAACTTCCTCAAGCACCGCTTTCTTACTGGGCTCCAGCAGGCAATCCAGCCGCCGCAGCACGAACATCGGCAGGATCACGTCGCGGTATTTGCCGCGCACAAAGACGTCGCGCAGGCAGTCGTCCGCGATCGACCAGATGAACGAGACGATTTTGTTATGAGTAGTGTGGTCCATTGAACTATTTATGATTGGTCAGACTACCTGTCGCCTGCGAAAACGGTACTGCACGGCAGAGGGCTCAAGCCGCCAGCGGCGGCTCGTCCATCAACGCGATCTGCTCACGCAATTCAAGGATGCGCGCCTGCCAGTACTGCTGCGTATTGAACCACGGAAACGCGGCGGGGAAAGCCGGGTCATCCCAGCGGCGGGCGAGCCAGGCGGCGTAGTGGATCAGCCTCAGGGTTCTGAGTGCCTCGACCAGATGCAGTTCACGCGGATCGAATTCGGCGAAGTCCTCGTAGC
>JBAQND010000214.1:0-19584 GCA_049303455.1 Thiobacillus sp. | reverse complement strand
TGCCCGGGACAACAAGACTGCGGCGGCCAGGGTGATACGTGCCATTCGCGAAGGGGTGCAGGCGCTGTCGACGAATCCGTTAATGGGACGCATCGGCGGTGTGGCGGGCACACGCGAACTGGTGTTAAGCCGATATCCCTACCTGGTGGTTTACCGCGTGAAAAAACATGGCGTTGGAGTGCTGGCGGTGATTCATGCCTCGCGCCATTGGCAGGTGGATTTCTCGCGCGAGTAGTTTGTTGGGCGTCAAAGGCGGTCAAAGGGTCAAGCCATTTCAAGTGTCGGATATGTGCGTGGCAGGAACAGTGTTGGGGAGGTGGGCAATGAGACACCCACAAATTACTCCGCGCCGCTCAATCAAGCGCCGCCAAGGCCGCCTCTGGCGCTTTGTCCAACACCTTGAGCAGTGCTTTTGCCGCACCGGTCGGGCAGCGTTTGCCTTGTTCCCAGTTGCGGATGGTGTCAAGCGAGACATCGATTCGCTGCGAGAATTCGGCCTGGCTCAGCCCCAAGCGCTTCCTGACCCGACGCGCAAACTTGGCCGCATCCTGCATGGCCTCGGCTTCATCCGCGGCTTGTTGTGTTGCGATCTCTTCCTCCGTGGTGGCATCCACACGAGCAGTATCGATCCGCCCAATGGCCAATGAGGCCGGGACGCCAGGGTCAATTATCACGCGTACTGTCTTCATGATGTCTAAGCTCTCGTTGGTTGGCTTTGCGCGCCGAGATGATGCGCATCGTGTCATGGCGTGGGGTGTAGACCACCATGAAGAGACGCTGTTCGCTCTTGCCCAACAGCTGGTAGCGCTCCTCGCCATAGCTATGCCGGGTATCGGCCTGCACAAGACGATCCGGATCGAAGAACGTCCGGACAGCATAGGAGAAATCGAATCCGCGTTCGCGAAAGCACGCTTCGCTCTTAAAGGAGGGAAAGGGGACGCTACCCTTTGACGGGCCGGACTCCTTCCTTTCACGCTAAACCTTTTGGCAGCGGAAATCCGACCTTCTCCTGCACCCCATCCAGATCGGCAACTGAGCCAATGCCCAACTGATTTAGCCGATCAATCACTGCGCGCACCAGAATTTCAGGCGCTGAAGCGCCGGCGGTCACGCCGACCCGTTCCTTTCCCGATACCCACCGCGGGTCGATTTCACTGGCGTTGTCGACCATATAGGCCGCTACGCCCAGGTTCTTCGCAACTTCCCGCAGCCGGTTGGAGTTCGAACTGGTCGGCGACCCCACCACGATCACCACGTCGCACTGCGGCGCCAGCGTCTTGACGGCGTCCTGGCGGTTCTGCGTGGCGTAGCAGATGTCGTCCTTTTTCGGGCCGACGATGGTGGGGAAACGCGCGCGCAGGGCGTCGACCACGCGCGCGGCGTCGTCGACCGAGAGCGTGGTCTGGGTGACGTAGGCGAGCTTGTCGGGGTCGGACACCTGTAGCCCCGCGACATCTTCCGGCGTCTCGACCAGGTACATGCCCCCCTTTGACTGGCCCAGGGTGCCCTCGACTTCGGGGTGACCCTTGTGGCCGATCATCACGATTTCGAGTTCCTTGTCGCGCATCTTGCTGACTTCGATGTGCACTTTGGTGACCAGCGGGCAGGTGGCGTCGAACACGTTCAGCCCGCGTGCATCGGCTTCCTCGCGAACCGCCTGCGAGACGCCGTGCGCGCTGAAGATGACGGTGGCGCCGGCGGGAACCTCGTCGAGTTCCTCGACGAAGATCGCGCCCTTGGCCTTGAGGTCGCTGACGACGTAGGTGTTGTGGACGACTTCGTGGCGCACGTAGATCGGCGCGCCGAATTTTTCCAGGGCGCGCTCGACGATGGCGATGGCGCGGTCGACGCCGGCACAGAAGCCGCGGGGGTTGGCGAGAAGAATGGTGGGGGTCACTGATGCCGTTCCTTGTCGAGCATGGCCGCCCGCAGAATCTCGTTCAGGCGGCTTTGATAGCCCTTGCCTTGACTCTTTAACCATTCCAGTACGTCAGCATCAATGCGTACGGTCAACTGCTGTTTGATCGGGCGATAGAATTTTCCGCGCGTCGCGTCGTGCCAGTCTTTCTCGGTTGTGGCCGGCAGGTCGGATAAGTCGATTTCGTGTTCCGGCTTGGCGGCCAGCGCCGCCAGTTCCTTGCGGACGGATTCAGGTATCTTGCTCATAAATTTTCCTTTCCAATAGCGTCGCACGCCGCGCCGAGATGATGCGGATGTGTTCTGCGCCGCTCTCTGCTTCATGCCACGTATGCGCAACCAGCAGCAGGACTACTCCGCCAGCCATACCAAGCGTTTGCCACCGCGGCTCACCATTTTCGATGCGCTCCAGCCGCGAGACATGCAACGGGTCGTCGAAAACCAGTGTGGCGACCTCAAAACCGACCCCGTGTTTGCGTTGGTTTTTGGCGTTCTTGGCGTCATCCCACGTCATCCCATGAAAACAATAGTAACTCCGTATATGTAGTTACAAAAGTGTAGCGCTTTATTGAATCAAGCTCAATTAATCAAGCTCAATTAGAAGTGTGGCATCACAGGATGCGGGCGATTTCCACTTCGAGTTTAATCGCCAGGCCAGTGAGCGGATGGTCGAAGTCGATCTTCACCGCGTCGCGGTCGACGCCGGCATAGAAGCCGCGGGGGTTGGCGAGAAGAATGGTGGGGGTCATGGGGGTAGGCTTAAAAAGAAACTTCTTTCTGGTGCCGCAGTGCCAGCACGGTGACGAGTTCGCCGTCATGGCGGTACAGCACGACGTAGCCGCTGTCGCCAAAGCCGATCGGCCACTCCCGGCACTCCGGTTCAAGGTCCTCGGCGGGCCGCCCGATTTCGGGGTGTCGCGCGATGATTTTGACGCCGGCGCGAATTGCTTTCACGGCCTGGCTGGCTGCATCCAGGTTCTTGGCGGCCAGAAAACGGTAGGCGCGCTGGACATCAAGCAGGGCGGAAGGCGCCCAAATCAGACGTGGCATTCAGGCGGTTCCACGTCCTTACCCGCTTCAAGCTGGGCAAGCCAGGCATCCGCTTCTTCCAGGCTTACGTGCAGGCCGGTGGCCTGGTATTCGTTCCAGGCCCGGATGCCGTCCTGCCGGAATGCTTCGCGTTTTTCTTCACGCTCGACGTACTGGCGGATGGCTTCCAGCATCATCCAGTGCGAACTGCGTTGACGCGCTTCGGCAAGGCGCTTGACGCGATTTCGGGTGTCTTCGTCGATTTTGATCGCTACGGGGCGAATGGATGTCGCATTCATGGCGCGCTCCAGAGGGTATGTACAAGTATTACCTTAGCATAAGTAAGTGCGCACGAATAATTCATTTCCGCCATTGCGGGCGCAGCGAAGCAATCAAGCGTATTGATTAAGCGGGCATTTCTGGATTGCACTGAAGGACTCCGATCCACTATGGGCTGAAGCCCATGTGGAATCGTATGCCACGTCGCTGCTCTCCTCGTAATGGCGCATTACGCGCGAGAGGCTTCGAGTAGGGTGCACTCCGTGCACCTATCAGGCGCCAATCGGTGCACGAAGTGCACCCTACGCACCGTGGATCGCCACGGCTCTGCGAACCTCGCGATGACGAATTAATCAGCGGTTCCCTGGTTTAGTGCTTCCGGGCTGGCTCGTTTCAGTCATGGCACAGGGACGGGTTTCCCGCGGGCAGGCGCTACAGGATGCGTTCGATTTCCACTTCGAATTCGATGCACAGATCGGCGAGCGGGTGGTTGAAGTCGACTTTCACCGCGTCGTCGCCGATTTCCAGAATGTGACCGGCCATGGTCTGGCCGTTGGGCATGGCGAATTCGACCAGTTGATCGACTTCAAGTTTCACGTCGGCGGGCAGGTCGGACTTGGGCAGGGTCTGGATCAGGTCGGGCTGGCTTTCGCCAAAGGCCTGCCAGGGGTCGAGCAGGAACACATGGCGTTCGCCGGGGTGGATGTCGATCAGCCATTGCTCCAGCATCGGCGCCAGGGTGCCGTCGCCAAGCGTCACGGTTTCCGGCTCGGCGTCGTCGAAGTTGGAGACGAGGTCGTCACCGCCGCGCGGGCGCAATGCGTAACGGAGCTGGAGGGTGTCGCCCGCGGCGACGGCGCGGTCGGTCATGCTGCTTCCTTCGGCGCGGCCGGCTTGCCGAACAGGCTGTCCCAGATCAGGAGGGCGGCGCCGACGGAGATCGCGGAATCCGCGACGTTGAACGCCGGCCAGGCAAAGTCGCGGTAGTGGAAATACAGGAAGTCGACCACGTGGCCCAGCATGACGCGGTCGATCACGTTGCCGAGCGCGCCGCCGAGCACCAGCGCCAGCGCAAAGGCCAGCCGCGGCTCGTGCGCGTGGCGCTTCAAGAGGCGCACGATAATCACGGTGGCGATGATGCCGACCGCGATGAAGAACCAGCGCTGCCAGCCGCCGGCGTTGGCCAGGAAGCTGAACGCCGCGCCGGTGTTGTGCACCCGAACCAGCGAAAAGAATGGCAGCACCGGGATGGCTTCCTGGTAGTCGAGCGTGGACGACACCCACCATTTGGTGAGGTGGTCGAAGACGATGACGGCGAGGGCGAGGCCCAGCCATTTGCGAATTGCGGGGTCAGAGAAGTATTTCATGGCGTGGAGAGATTTTTAATCTGGCAGGGGTTCATTGTGCGGTGGTGTGGGAGGCCCGCCCCCGGGCCGAAGCCGTGGAGGTGCGGCGGTGCGAAAATCGGGGCGAGGGCGCCCCTCCCACAGGGTTGTGGCCTTGTGGGAGGTCCGCCCCCGGGCCGATGGGGTGGTCGTCGCTATGCCGCGGCGCCTGTTTGGCCGAATCGCTTCGCACTCGATGACGGCCAGCCGTGTCAGGCATGCGTGCGCGCTTCGCCGTCGCCATAAAGGTTGCTGAAGCAGCGCCCGCACAGGCCAGGATGGTCCGCGTGGGCGTCGACGTCGTCGCGGTAATGCCAGCAGCGCTCGCATTTCTTCGCGGCGCTTGGGGTGACTTCAACGTGGTCGGCATCGGCCGCGACGATCCGTGCCTGCGAGGTGATCAGCACGAAGCGCAGGTCGTCGCCCAGCGGCGCCAGCAGGGCCTGGGTGTCGGGACTGGCCTGCAGCGTGACGTCGGCCTGCAGCGACGAGCCGATGGCGCCGGCGACGCGCACGGTCTCCAGCTCTTTCTGCACTTCGGCGCGGATTGCGCGAATGCGGGTCCAGCGGTCCAGCAGATCGGCCTCGCCGGCCTGCGACGGCAGTTCGTGCCAGGTATGCAGGAACACCGAATCGTCCTCATCGCCCGAAAGCTCATCCCACACCTCCTCGCCGGTGAACGACAGGATCGGCGCCATCCAGCGCGCCAGCGCGTGCGTCAGGTGGTGCAGCGCGTTCTGCGCGGCACGGCGGGCGCGGCTGTCGGCGCCGGTGGTGTAAAGGCGGTCCTTGAGGATGTCGAGGTAGAAACCGCCCAAGTCTTCGGAACAGAAGCTCTGCAGCTTCTGCACGATGAAGTGGAATTCATAGGCGCCGTAATGCGCCTGCAGTTCGCCTTGCAATTTTCGGGTCAGCGCCAGCGCGTAGCGGTCGATTTCCAGCCAGTCCTCGACCGGCAGCGCGTGCGCCTTGGGGTCGAAGTCCGACTGGTTGGCGAGCAGGAATTTCAAAGTATTTCGAATCCGCCGATAGCCCTCCACCACGCGCTTGAGGATTTCGTCCGAGATGGTGAGTTCGCCGGAATAGTCGGTGGTCGCCACCCACAGGCGCAGGATGTCGGCGCCGTACTGGTCCATCACCTTCTGCGGCGCGACCACGTTGCCCTTCGACTTGCTCATCTTGTGGCCTTTGCCGTCGACCACGAAGCCGTGGGTGAGCAGGGCCTTGTAGGGCGCGCGGCCGTCGATGGCGCAGCCGGTGAGCAGGGACGACTGGAACCAGCCGCGATGCTGGTCGGAGCCTTCCAGATAGAGATCCGCGGGATGGGCGAGTTCGGGGCGGCGCTTCAGCACGCACGCGTGGGTGACGCCCGAATCGAACCAGACGTCGAGCGTGTGGCCGGTCTTGTCGTAGTGCGCGGCATCGTCACCCAGCAGTTCGGCCGGGTCGAGCGCGAACCAAGCCTCGATGCCGGCGGCTTCGACGCGCTTCGCCACGGTTTCCAGCAGCGCTGCCGTGCGCGGGTGCAGTTCGCCGGTTTCCTTGTGGGTGAAGAAGGGCATCGGCACGCCCCAGTTGCGCTGGCGCGAGACGCACCAGTCGGGGCGGTTCTTGATCATCGCCTCCAGCCGCGCGCGGCCCCAACTCGGGAAGAACTGCGTGGCCTCGACCGCGGCCATCGCCTGCTCGCGCAGAGTCTTGCGCTCTCCGCTCTCGGCTCTCGACGCTCCGCTCTCCGCATCCATCCCGATGAACCACTGCCGCGTCGCGCGGAAAATGATCGGCGTCTTGTGGCGCCAGCAGTGCGGGTAGCTGTGCAGCAGCTTTTCGTGCGCCAGCAGGTTGCCGCTGGCTTCGAGCGTTTCCAGGATCAGCGGGTTGGCCTGCCAGATGCTCATGCCGCCGACGAGCGGCACGCCGGCATAGAAACGGCCGTCGTCGCCCACCGGGTTGTCGACTTTGAGGCCGTAGCGGCTGCCCACCACATAGTCGTCGAGGCCATGGCCGGGCGCGGTGTGCACGGCGCCGGTGCCGGCGTCGGCCGTGACGTGGTCGCCGACGATGACCGGAACCTGGCGATCCTGGCCGCCTTGAATCCCAAGCGGATGCCACAGCAGCACGCCTTCGAGCGCCTGGCCGGTGGTGTGCGCGATGACTTCGGCGCCTTCGTTCAAGCCGTAGCGCGTCAGTGCCGCTTCGCGCAGGCTGTCGGCCAGGATCAGCAGGCCCTTGGTCGTGCGCACCAGCGCGTACTGGAAATCGGGGTGCAGCGCCACCGCCTGGTTGGCCGGCAGCGTCCACGGCGTGGTGGTCCAGATGACGATCTGGATGGGTTCATCGATCGTCTCGATGTCGAAGCGGTGCGCGAGGTCGGCGCGGTCGGCCACGGCAAAGCCGACGTCGATCGCGGGCGAGGTCTTGTCCTCGTATTCGACTTCGGCCTCGGCCAGCGCCGAGCCGCAGTCGACGCACCAGTGCACCGGCTTGGCGCCCTGATAGAGATAGCCCGCCATCTGGACCTGCCCCAGGGCGCGCAGGGTATCGGCCTCGAACTGGAAATCCATCGTGCGATAAGGATTGCCCCAGTCGCCCAGCACGCCGAGGCGAATGAAGTCGGCCTTCTGCCGTTCGATCTGCTCGGCAGCGTAAGTGCGGCACAGTTCGCGGAACTTGGCCGGAGGAATGGCCTTGCCGTGGGTTTTTTCCACCTGCAGTTCGATCGGCAGGCCGTGACAGTCCCAGCCCGGCACGTAGGGCGCGTCGAAACCGGACAGCGTCTTCGCCTTGACGATGATGTCCTTGAGGATCTTGTTGACCGCGTGGCCGATGTGGATGTCGCCGTTGGCGTAGGGCGGGCCGTCGTGCAGGATGAACTTGGGGCGCCCGGCGGCAGCGGCGCGGATCGCCTCGTAGCGCTTCTTTTCCTGCCAGCTTTTGACCCAGCCGGGTTCGCGCTTGGCGAGGTCGCCGCGCATCGGGAAGCGGCTGTCGGGGAGGTTGAGGGTGTGCTTGTAATCAGGCATGGCGTCTGGGGTTTATTTAATCTTGGCCAGGAATTGTTTGGCGTTATCGACGTCGCGCCTGATCTGCGCGACCAGGCTGTCGAGGTCGGGGTATTTTTTTTCGTCGCGCAGCTTGTGCAGGAAATCCACCCGCACGCGGCGGCCGTATATTTCCGCATTGAAATCGAACAGGTGCACTTCGAGCACCGGCACGGCGTCGGGGTTTTTTACGGTGGGCCGCTTGCCCAGGCTCGCCGCGCCCGGCAAGGGCTCGCCATTGAGGCCGTAGACCTCGACCGCAAAAATCCCCAGCAGCGGCGGCCGGTTGTGCTTGAGCTGGATGTTGGCGGTGGGGAAACCAATGTCGCGCCCCAGCTTGTCGCCGTGTACCACCCGCCCGGAGATGCTGTAGGGCTGGCCCAAGAGGCGCGCGGCGTGTTCGAGCTCGCCCGTGGCGAGTGCCTGGCGCACCGCGGTGGACGAAGCGCGCTCGCCGGCGACTTCGACCGTGGGCAGGAACTCGGCGTCGAAGCCGAGCGTGTGGCCCAGGCGTTCGAGCAGCGCGAAGTCGCCCGCGCGCTTGGCGCCGTAGCGGAAGTCGTCGCCCACCAGCACGTAGCGCGCCTGCAGCGTCGTGCCCAGCACCTGCTCGATGAAGGCCTCGGCGCTGAGCGCCGAGAACGCGCGGTCGAAACGGAACACGTGCAGCCGGTCGATGCCCATCCGTTGCAGGCACTCGGCTTTTTCGCGCAGGCTGGACAGGCGCGCGGGCGCCTGCTCGGGGGTGAAAAATTCGCGCGGGTGCGGCTCGAAGCTCAGCACGCAACTCGGCAGGCCGCGCGCCTGCGCCACGTCCTGCAGACGGGCAAGCATGGCCTGATGGCCGAGGTGCAGGCCGTCAAAGTTGCCGATGGTGACCGCATGGGGCGTGCCGAGGGGAGTGAAGCCGTGGGTGATGCGCATTGCCGGTGGGTGCGATAAAGCCGCGGGCGCCGAAGCCGAAAGGGAGCAATTCTAGCCGATTCGGCGCCTTATTCTGCCGCGCGGCGGGCGAACTGGCGTGGGCGGAAGCCCATCAGGCCGAGCGCGGCGAAATACAGCACGATGCCGCCGCCGACCAGCAGCGCCAGTCTGATCATGCGGTCGAGAAAACCGGCCGCCAGCCACCATTGCGCGTCGCCCATGCTGTAGAGGAGCATCGCCACCATCAGCGCGGTCGCCAGCAGCACGCGCAGGAAATAGCCGGTCCAACCCGGCTGCGGCTGATAAATCTGCTGCTTTTTCAGCAGGTGCAGCAGCAAGCCCGCGTTGAGACAGGCCGCCAGGCCGATCGACAGCGCCAGCCCGGCATGGCCGAGCGGGATGATAAAGGCAAGGTTCATCACCTGGGTGGCGACCAGGGTGAAAATGGCGACCTTGACCGGTGTCCTGATGTTTTGCCGGGCGTAAAACCCGGGCGCCAGCACCTTGACCAGGATCAGTCCGACCAGCCCCACGCTGTAGGCGACCAGCGCCCGCTGGGTCATGGTGACGTCGACCGCGGTGAAGGCGCCGTAATGGAACAGCGTGGTGATCAGCGGCACCGCCAGCACCGCCAGCGCGGCGGCGGCAGGCAGCGCCAGCATCAGGGTCAGGCGCAGGCCCCAGTCGAGCAGCTTCGAATAGTCGCCCGGGTTGTCGTCGGCATAGTGCTTGGCCAGGCTCGGCAAGAGGATGGTGCCCAGCGCCACCCCCAGCATGCCGGCGGGGAACTCCATCAGGCGGTCGGCGTAATACAGCCACGACACGCTGCCGCTGGCGAGAAACGACGCGAAGATGGTGTTGATCAGGAGGCTGATCTGGGCGACCGAGACGCCCAGCGTGGCCGGCGCCATCAGCCTGAGGACGCGCTTGAGGCCGGGGTCGTCGAAGTGCCGGGTGGGGCGCGGCAGCATGCGGATCTTCAGCAGATGCGGCAGCATCCACGCCAGTTGCAGCACCCCGCCCAGCGCCACGCCCCAGCCCAGCGCCAGCACCGGCGGGTCGAAATAGGGCGCCAGCCACAGCGCGGCGCCGATCATGGCGACGTTGAGCAGCACCGGCGCGAACGCCGGCACCGAAAACTTGCTGTGGGTGTTGAGAATGCCTGCCGCCAGCGCCACCAGCGAGATGAAGATGATGTAGGGGAAGGTGATGCGCAAGAGCGTCACGGTGAGCTCGAACTTGTCCGGGTCGGCGCGGAACCCCGGTGCGCTGACGTAGGCCACCCACGGCGCGCCCACCACGCCCAGCAGGGCGACCACGATCAGCACCAGCGTCAGCGCGGTGCCGACCTGGTTGACCAGATTCTGGGTGGCGTCGTGGCCGCGGCGGTTCTTGTATTCGGCCAGAATCGGCACGAAGGCCTGCGAGAACGCGCCCTCGGCGAACAGGCGCCGCAGCAGGTTGGGGATCTTGAAGGCGACGAAGAAGGCGTCGGTCAGCATGCCGGCGCCGAACACGCGGGCGATGATGGCATCGCGCACGAATCCCAGGATGCGGGAAAGCAGGGTCATGCTGCTGACCGCAGCGAGGGCTTTGAGGAGATTCATGGGCGGTGGCGTTTTGCGCGCATTGTGGGGGGCGGGCGCGCCAACTGCAACCTCATGCACAAGCCACTTGATTTGTGGCGTGAGTTTCCCGTACAATCGCGGCCTTTAGTGAATCCGCCCCGTGGTCAACAGGGTGCTTCGGATTCAGGATTTAAATTGCCTCGCCTGCAGGGTGGGGTACCTAAGTTAAAAGTTAAGTTTAATTTGCCCTGCCATGGTGCGGGGTTTACAGGAGCAGAACATATGGCGAACTCCGCCCAGGCGCGCAAGCGCGCACGTCAAGCCAGCGCGCAGCGCGACAGCAACATGAGCCAGCGCTCGGAACTGCGCACCGCGATCAAGAAAGTGCGCAAAGCGATCGAAGCCGGCGACAAGGCCGCGGCGCAGCAGGTCTTCCAGACGTCCATGAGCCTGATCGACAGCATCGCCGACAAGAAAATCGTCCACAAGAACAAGGCTTCGCGCCATAAAAGCCGCCTGTCCCTGGCGGTCAAGAGCATGGCCGCCTGAACGTCAGACGTTCAGGAGACGTTCAAGCGCTGCATGGGTAAAACCAGCGCAGAAAAATAAAAAAACGCCGCATTTGCGGCGTTTTTTATTTTTCGGCTTGGCCCGGTTCAGTCGGCGTTTTCGGTCTGCAATTCGTTGCTGCGGGCAAAAACCTGCAGAAAACGGTAGGCATTGGCATCGGCGTCCCTGAGCCTTTTGTCTACTATCACGCAGGGGACGCCGTCCAGCGTGGTGGGCTGCACGTAAGGCGAATAATTGGTGCGGTTGTTGGGGTCGATCACCGCGAACGCCCCCGCCAGGCGATCGGCCCAATCGCTCGGGCGAAACCGGGCACCACCGGTGGTGATGCCGCGAATGATGAAGGGGGCGTTGGCGGATGCGTCATCCATGAGTGGGCGGGCGGCTGTATGAAGTTGCCGGATTTTAGCACGCAGCCTGAAGGATGAAGCGGGGAGGTGGCTTGCGTGACCAGAGCATTTTGAAGATACTGGCGGCGGATTGCCTAACCAAAATGGTCAACAATTCGTTCAAAATTTCAAGCTGAGGAGAGAACATGAAAAACCCGCTGGATTCGCTGTGGGGCACCGTCATCGCAGGCGTTGTGCTCACCGTTGTGCTGTTTGTCTTTGCCAGAAATTTCTTGGGTTAAGGGGAATCAAGAATGGAAAATATCGATATCGTCTCCGCGCTGTCCCGCTGGACCCATTTCATGGCAGGCATCATGTGGATCGGCCTGCTGTATTACTTCAACTTCGTTCAGGTGGCCGCACTTAAAAATGCCAGTGCCGACGGCACAGCAGCCGGCATCACCAAGCACGTTGCGCCGCGCGCCCTGCTGTTCTTCCGCTGGGCCGCCGTCCTGACCTGGATTTCCGGCGCGGCCTTGCTGGGCCCGTATTTCATGGATGCCTTCCTGCTGCGCAACGGCATGGGTCCGATCGGTATCGGCGCCTGGCTCGGCACCATCATGCTGTTCAACGTGTGGGTGCTGATCTGGCCGAACCAGAAGAAGATTCTGGGCATGGTGTCGGCGACCGACGCTGAGAAGAACACGGCACGCCGGGTGGCCTTCCTGGCATCGCGCACCAACACCATGCTGTCGATTCCGATGCTGTTCTTCATGGCAACCGGGATGTCTCACTCGGCGCTTTTCAGCCTATAATCAAGGCGCTGCATGACAAGCACGGCGGCTTAGGCCGCCGTTTTCTATTCCGCTGCTTTAAATGCTGCAGCGTGATTTGACAGCCTGTAGAGAACGGCCATGACAACACATTTGATGAATACCTATGCGCGCCAGCCGGTTGCGTTCGTGCGTGGCGAAGGTGCCTACCTGTGGGACGAGTCCGGCAAGCGCTATCTCGACGCGGTCGCCGGCGTGGCGGTGAACGGGCTGGGCCATGCGCATCCGAAACTGGTGAAGGCGATTGCCGACCAGGCTGCGACCCTGATCCATTCGTCCAACCTGTATCGCGTGCCGCGCCAGGAAGCACTGGCCGACCGGCTGTGCGAACTGGCCGGCATGGACCGCGCCTTCTTCTGCAACTCGGGCTGCGAGGCCAACGAGGCGGCGATCAAGCTGGCGCGGCTGTATGGCCACGGCAAGGGCGTCGAGGTGCCGACCATCATCGTGATGGAAAAGGCCTTCCACGGCCGCACCATGGCGACGCTGACCGCGACCGGGAGCCGCAAGATCCAGGCCGGGTTCGAGCCGCTGCTGTCGGGCTTCGCGCGGGTGCCGTTCAACGACCTGGAGGCGGTTCGCCACGTCGCCGAGCACAACAAGAGTGTGGTCGCCGTGCTGGTCGAGGTCGTGCAGGGCGAAGGCGGCGTCAATTTGATGGCGCCCGACTACCTGGCCGAGCTGCGTGCGATTTGCGATGCCCACGGCTGGCTCTTGATGCTGGACGAGGTGCAGACCGGAATCGGCCGCACCGGCACCTGGTTCGGCTTCCAGCACTCGGGCGTGATGCCCGACGTGATCGCGCTGGCCAAGGGCCTGGGCTCGGGCATGCCGATCGGCGCCTGTCTCGCGCGCGGCGCGGCGGCCGAGGTGTTCACGCCCGGCAGCCACGGCTCGACCTTCGGCGGCAATCCGCTGGCGTGCGCGGCGGCGCTGGCGACGCTCGACGCCATCGAGGATGAGAAGCTGCTCGACAACGCGCGGAGCCGCGGCGAGGCGATCCGCGGCGGCTTGCGCGCAGCGCTCGGTGGGGTGCATGGCGTGGTCGACATCCGCGGCGAGGGCATGATGATCGGCGTCGAACTCGATCGTCCGTGCGCCGAGCTGGTGGCGGTGGCGCGTGATGCCGGCGTGCTCATCAACGTCACCGCCGACACGGTGATCCGCCTGGTGCCGCCGCTGATCTACGGTGCGGCCGAGGTGGACGCGCTGGTGGCGGCGGTCTCGGGCATCGTCAAGAATTACCTGCAGCAGGCGGTGTAATGCTGAAGCATTTTCTGCAGTTCAAGGACCTGACGCGTGACGAGCTGCTGTATGTGTTCGAGCGCGCACGGCTGATCAAGTCGCGCTTCAAGCGCTATCAGCCGTATCACCCGCTGGTCGATCGCACGCTGGCGATGATTTTCGAGAAAAGCTCGACCCGCACCCGGCTCTCGTTCGAGGCGGGCATGCACCAGCTCGGCGGCACGGCGATCTACCTCAACACGCGCGATACCCAGCTGGGGCGCGGCGAGCCGGTGGAGGACGCGGGCGAGGTGATCTCGCGCATGGTCGACATCGTGATGATCCGCACCTTCGAGCAGGAAATCATCGAGCGCTTCGCCAGCCACTCGCGGGTGCCGGTGATCAACGGCCTGACCAACGAATACCACCCGTGCCAGATCCTCGCCGACATCTTCACCTTCATCGAGCAGCGCGGCTCGATCAAGGGCAAGACGGTGGCGTGGGTCGGCGACTCCAACAACATGTGCAACACGTGGCTGCAGGCGGCCGAAATGCTCGATTTCAACGTGCACGTGTCGACTCCGCCCGGCTATGAAGTCGAGCCCGAGCGCGCCAACCTGTATGGCACCGATCACTTCGAGAGCTTTGCCGACCCGATGGACGCCTGCTGCGATGCGGACCTGGTGACCACCGACGTGTGGACCAGCATGGGCTGGGAAGACGAGAACGCCGAGCGGATGAAGGCCTTCGCCGACTGGCAGGTCGATGCCGACATGATGCGGGTGGCGAAGGCCGATGCCGTCTTCATGCACTGTCTGCCGGCGCACCGCGGCGAGGAAGTCACCGCCGAGGTGATCGACGGCCCGCAGTCGGTGGTGTGGGACGAGGCCGAGAACCGCCTGCACGTGCAGAAGGCGCTGATGGAATATTTGTTATTGGGAAGAATCGAATCATGAACATCGCCTACTTCAAGGACATGGATTCGCTCTATGTCGAAATCAGTCCCGAGAATCCCGCGCAGGCGTGGGAAGCGCACGAGGGCATCGTGCTCAACCTGTCGGAAGACGGCCGCGTCGTCGGCATCGAGATCCAGAAGGCCAGCCAGGCTGCCAACCTCGACATCCTGAAAATCGGCGGCTTCCCCGGCCAGATCGAAATCATCGACAAGAACACCTCCGGTTCCACTCACTGAATCCAAACACCAATATGAGCGACATCAAGAAAGTTGTGCTGGCCTATTCCGGCGGCCTCGACACCTCGGTCATCCTGAAATGGCTGCAGGACACCTACCAGTGCGAGGTGGTGACCTTCACCGCCGACCTCGGCCAGGGCGAGGAACTGGAACCGGCGCGTGCCAAGGCACTGCAGTTCGGCATCAAGCCCGAGCAGATCTACATCGACGACCTGCGCGAGGAATTCGTGCGCGACTTCGTCTTCCCGATGTTCCGCGCCAATACCGTGTACGAGGGCGAATACCTGCTCGGCACCTCGATCGCGCGGCCGCTGATCGCCAAGCGCCTGATCGACATCGTCAACGAAACCGGCGCCGATGCGATCTGCCACGGCGCCACCGGCAAGGGCAACGACCAGGTGCGCTTCGAACTCGGCGCCTACGCGCTGAAGCCCGACGTCAAGGTGATCGCGCCGTGGCGCGAGTGGGACCTGCTCTCCCGCGAGAAGCTGCTCGCCTACGCCGAGGCCCACGGCATCCCGGTGGAGATGAAGCACAAGGCCGGCGGCAGCCCGTACTCGATGGACGCCAACCTGCTGCACATCTCCTACGAAGGCCGCCACCTGGAAGACCCCAACGCCGAGGCCGAGGAGGACATGTGGCGCTGGACCGTGTCGCCCGAGAAGGCCCCGGATCAGGCCGAATACCTGACCCTCGATTACGCGTGCGGCGACGTGGTGGCGATCAACGGCCAGACCCTGCGCGCGCACGAAGTGCTGGCGATGCTCAACGAAATGGGCGGCAAGCACGGCGTCGGCCGGCTCGACCTGGTGGAGAACCGCTACGTCGGCATGAAGTCGCGCGGCTGCTACGAAACCCCGGGCGGCACCATCCTGCTGAAGGGCCACCGCGCGATCGAATCGATCACGCTGGACCGCGAAGTCGCCCACCTGAAGGACGACCTCATGCCGCGCTACGCCAGCCTGATCTATAACGGCTACTGGTGGGCGCCCGAGCGCGTGGCGCTGCAGACGCTGATCGACCACACCCAGGAACACGTCAACGGCAGCGTGCGCTTGAAGCTCTACAAGGGCTGCGTCAGCGTGGTCGGCCGCGATTCGAAGACCGATTCGCTGTTCGACCCGACTATCGCAACATTTGAAGACGACGCCGGCGCCTACGACCAGAAAGACGCGGGCGGCTTCATCAAGCTCAACGCGCTGCGCCTGCGGATCGCGGCGAGGCGCCAGGCGCGTTGACAAACTGGGTGCGGATTTATACATTGCAAACATACATTGCATGGAATGAATCATGAACCGCACCCAGATCTACCTGACGGAACAGGAGCAGGCGGCACTGCGCACGCTGGCGGCGGCTTCCGGACGCAGCCAGAGTGAACTCATCCGCGAAGCGGTGGACCATTACCTCAGCGAAGCCGAGCCGCAGGTTCGTCGCGCGGCGGTGATGGACGCGGCGGGTTTGTGGAAGGGGCGGGACGACCTGCCTGACCTGGCCCGGCTGCGCGCCGAATGGGAGCGGCAGGCCTGAGCGTGGCTTTTTTGCTGGATACCGACGTGCTGATCGACTTTCTGCGTGGCCAGCAGCAGGCGGTCGATTTTATGCGCGAGATCGAACTGCCGCTTCACCTGTCCGCAATCACGGTGGCGGAACTGTATGCGGGCGTGCGCGATGGCGAGGAAAAAGTCGTCCTGTCGCGTGCGCTCAATGCCTGCAAGATCCATCCGCTGACGCATGACATCGCCGTGCGCGGTGGGCTGCTGCGGCGGGATTTTGGCCGCTCGCATGGCGTGGGACTGGCCGATGCGCTGATTGCCGCCACCTCGCAGCTACATGAACTGAAGCTGGTTTCACTCAATGCCAGGCATTACCCTATGCTGAACGATGTGCATGTGCCGTATCGCAAGGCAAACCTATGAAAGTGCGCCAGGCGTTCCCTGAAACGCAGGTTCGACAATTTTGACTTCAGGAAAGAATCGATCAAGCATGAACCAGTTCAACAATGTATCCGTCGTATCCAAGGCCAACGTCTACTTTGACGGCAAATGCGTGTCGCACAGCCTCACGCTGGCCGACGGCAGCAAGAAATCGGTCGGCGTGATCCTGCCGTCCACGCTCACCTTCAACACCGGCGCGCCGGAAATCATGGAGACAGTGGCAGGAACGTGCCGGGTCAAGCTGGCGGGCGAGCGCGAGTGGAAGGCCTATGGCGCGGGGCAGTCGTTCAACGTGCCGGGCAACGCCAGTTTCGACATCGAGGTCTCCGGCGAGCCGTATCATTACGTCTGCCATTTCGCTTAGGCCATGACCACCGTCACCGTCGTCAAGAAGGACGGCCGCATCGCGATTGCGGCCGACACGCTGACGAAGTGGGGCGGCGGCAAGGAGTCGGCCGACTATGTGGCGAACCACGAGAAGATCATCCGCATCGGCGACAGCTATATCGCGATCACCGGATCAGCCACCTTCAAACTGATCCTGGCGGACTATTTTTCGTCGCTGGATGTGCTGCCCAAGCTCGATTCGGCGGCGGATATCTTTCGTGTGTGGAACACCATGCACGGCGCCCTCAAGGAGCACTACTACCTGCAGACCGGCGAGGACAAGGAAGAAGACCTCGAGTCCTCCCGCATGGACGTGCTGATCGCCAATCCGCGCGGGATTTTCGGCGTCGCGGCGCACCGTACGGTGCAGGAATTCTCGCGCTTTTATGCCTACGGCAGCGGCAGTCCGTATGCGCTGGGGGCGATGTACGCAGCCTGGCGAGCACCCTCGCTCGACGCCGAGGCCGTGGCGCGGCTGGGGGTGATGGCGGCGGCCGAGTTCCACGACGAAACCGGGCTGCCGGTGCAGTCGTTTGTGGTGGACATGAACCCGGATTTTAAGGAGCAATCAAGTGCCAAGTTTTGATATCGTGTCCGAGGTGGACAAGCAGGAAGTGCGCAACGCGGTCGACCAGGTCAATAAGGAAGTGTCCACCCGGTTCGATTTCAAGGGCTCCGACGCGCGCATCGAGCAGGCCGATTACGTGCTGACGATCCATGCAGACACTGAATTCCAGCTTGAACAGGTGTACGACATCCTGGCGCAGAAGCTCGCCAAGCGCGGGGTCGACGTGAAGTGCCTGGACATCGGCAGCGTTGAAAAAGTCTCGGGCAACAAGGTCAAGCGCAGCGTGACAGTGAAGACCGGCGTGGAAACCGAGCTGGCGAAGAAGATCGTCAGAGTTATCAAGGACAGCAAGCTTAAGGTGCAGGCCAGCATCCAGGGTGATGCGGTCCGCGTGTCGGGCGCCAAGCGCGACCTGCTGCAGGACACCATCGCGCTGGTGCGAAAGTCCATTACCGATTTTCCGCTGCAGTATCAGAATTTCCGCGACTGAATGTAGTGTCCTGAGCTTGCATTCAGTCACGAATAGCCAATCAGGACACTTGTGTCGTGAATCATCAAATATTGAAACATAAAACGGCGTCTTTTTCCGCATGGCGGCGTTGCTCGTCGTTGCCATAGAGCCAGCTATGTCGCCTCCTCGCGCCTTGCCCCGCGAAAAAATCCATCCATTTTATTTTGTCCCGCTATTTATGATTCACGACACTAGGAGGCGAACATGACGAAGGTACTGGTTCCCCTGGCAGACGGCTGCGAAGAACTCGAAGCCGTCACGATCATCGATCTACTGCGCCGCGGTGGCGTCGAGGTGGTGACCGCCGGCCTCAAGCCCGGCATCGTCCGGGCTAGCCGCGGCGTGCAGCTGGTGCCCGACGTCACGCTCGAGGTGGCGCTGCAGGACGACTACGACATGGTGGTGCTGCCGGGCGGCATGCCGGGGGCATCGCATCTGAAGGACGATGTGCGCATCATCGAACTGCTGAAAAAGATGGCTGCAGCCGGCAAGTACACCGCCGCCATCTGCGCCGCGCCGATGGTGCTGGTCGAAGCGGGCGTGCTCGATGGCAAGCGGGCAACCAGCTACCCCGGCTTTCTCGATGGTCTGCCCGGCGTGACCGTCAGTGCCGCGGCCGTGGTGCAGGACGGCAAGGTGCTGACCTCGCGCGGCCCCGGCACCGCGATGGACTTTGCGCTGGCGCTGGTCGAGACGCTGACCGGCGCCGACAATCGCCGCCAGGTCGAGGCTGGGCTGGTCAGACCATAGCCTGCCGCGCGCCATCGTTCTATCATTGACGCACTCACACGCTTACCCTCCGGAGATCACCATGCAGATTCGCGAAATTCTCACCCTCAAAAGCGACACCATCCATAGCATTGCGCCGACCGATTCGGTGGAAAGCGCCGTCGCCAAGCTGGTGAGCCTGGGCGTGGGTTCGCTGGTGGTGCTGAAGAACGGCGAGATGGTTGGATTGCTGACCGAGCGTGACGTGGTGCAGGGCATGGTCAAGCAGGGCTGCGACCTGAAGGACGCGCAGGTCAGCACCATCATGGTGACCGAGCCGGTGGTGGCCGATGCCGACGACTCGGTGGACTACGCGCGCGATGTGATGACCAAGTCGCACATCGGCCACCTGCCGATTCTGGACGGCGGCAAGCTGTTCGCCATCATTTCATTTCACGATGTGGCGCGCGCCAGCCTGAAGGAAGCCAACTTTGAGAACAGCCTTTTGAAGCGCTATATCAAGCACTGGCCGGAATAAGGTCAGCTGACTAGCGGATCGACTCGATGTCGATCGTCTTGCTCATGATCTGGGGGATGATCAGCGCATAGCCCTGCTGCTGCCAGTGCGCCAGTTCGGTCATGGCGTTGGGCACGACTTCGATGAAATCCTGAAAGTCTTCCACCGCGTAGCCGAAGTCCTCGGCCGCCTGCCCGCACACCTTGAACGACACCCCGAGATCGGCGTAGTAGCGCATGCGTTCGACAGCTTCCTGATATTTTTCTTCGTTCTCTTTCGCCACCGTGACGATTTCGGTGCCGTGAATCACGACCACGATGCTCAGGTCCTCAGGCGAATAGCTGTAGGGTGCTGCTTGCAGGAGGGTCATCAGCGATCGCACCCAGAACAGCGCACTGCCGATTTTCTGTGGGTCGTCCAGATAAAACTCGAATATGACCTTGGCCGGCGCGTAGGGCGTCGCCACCCATTTTCCAGCGGCCTGCACCGGCACGGAAAATCCCAGCCATAGCCCCATCAACACAAGCCGATTTCATGGCTGTTCTGTAAGCGTCCAGCCGCCCCACCCCAACAGAAGCAGGATTTACGGTAACGCCACCTTCAGCGGCAGCAATTCATCAATCCGGCTATTGGGCCAAACTGGCAATTTCTCCAGGGTATCCTTCAGCCAG
>JBAQND010000213.1:0-21852 GCA_049303455.1 Thiobacillus sp. | reverse complement strand
AGGCCTCGACCACGCCCATGATGTCTTCTTCGCGCATCACCAGCAGTTCGTCGCCCTCGACTTTGACGGTCTGGCCGGCGTACTTGCCAAACAGCACGCGGTCGCCGACTTTCACGTCGAGCGGAATCAGCTTGCCCTGGTCGTCTTTCTTGCCCGTGCCAACGGCGACGATTTCGCCCTGATCGGGCTTTTCAGCGGCGGTGTCGGGGATGACGATGCCGGAAGCGGTCTTGCGCTCTTCTTCCATGCGTTTGACAATCACTCGGTCGTGCAGAGGACGGATTTTCATTGCAAAGTCTCCATTGCGGTACGTTGATAACCGGCAGCTTGGCTGCCCGAAAATTAAGGAGGCGACGAGGATGCTGTTAGCACTCGCCGCCATAGAGTGCTAATAGTAGAGGCGCATTGTGACAATTTCAAGCCCATGGATGATCTTTTAAGCCGTACCCGCGCCGCCGTGTGGCACCCCTGCACCCAGATGAAACAGCTGGAGGCCGCCCCGCCGCTGGCGATCGCGCGCGGCGAGGGGGCGTGGCTGATCGATACCGACGGCCGCCGCTATCTGGACGCGATTTCCAGCTGGTGGGTCAACCTGTTCGGCCATTGCAACCCGCGCATCAATGCGGCGATCACCGATCAGCTCGGCAAAATCGAGCACGTGATGCTAGCTGGTGCCACCCACGAACCGGTGGTGGCACTGTCGGAACGGCTGGCAAGGCTGACCGGGCTGGGCCATGCGTTTTACGGTTCGGACGGCGCCTCGGCCACCGAAATCGCGCTGAAAATGAGCGCGCACTACTGGCGCAATGCGGGCCGGCCGGCGAAAAACGGCTTCATCAGCCTCAAGAACGGCTACCACGGCGAAACCCTCGGTGCCCTGTCGGTGACCGACATTCCGCTATTCAAGGATACCTATGCGCCCTTGCTGCGGCATTCGGTGCAGGTGCCGACGCCGGACATGCGGCTGGCCGCGGCGGGCGAGTCAGCCGAGGCGTTCGCCCTGCGCTGCGCCGCCGTGCTGGAGGCGCATCTGGCCGAGCATGCCGCCACCACCGCCGCCTTCATCGTCGAACCGCTGGTGCAGGGCGCGGCCGGCATGGCGATGTATCACCCGGCGTATCTGACCCGTGCGCGCGAACTGTGCGACCGCTATCAGGTGCATCTGATCGCCGACGAGATCGCAGCGGGCTTCGGTCGCACCGGCACGATGTTCGCGTGTGAGCAGGCGACCGTCACGCCCGACTTCATCTGCCTGTCCAAGGGCATCACCGGCGGCTACCTGCCGCTGTCTGCGGTGCTGACGACGGACGACATCTATGCCGCGTTTTACGACGACGCCACCGCGCGCGGCTTCCTGCATTCGCATTCCTACACCGGCAATCCGCTCGCCTGCCGCGCCGCGCTGGCCGTGCTGGAGATATTCGAACACGACCAGGTGATTGCCGCCAACCAGATAAAATCCATCGAATTTACTGGGATGCTGGCGGAAGTGGCCACTCACCGACGGGTGCGCCATTTCCGTCATCTGGGGATGATATGGGCGTTCGAGGTGGCCGATGCCGGCGCGGGTTTTTCCGACCGCTTCCACCAGGCGGCGCTGGCGCAGGGCGTGTTCATGCGCCCGATCGGCCGCACGGTGTATGCCATGCCGCCTTACGTGACGAGCGCAGGCGAGATGCGGGGCTTGGCGGATGCGGTGCTGGCCTGTCTCGACGATCCGGCGATCTGAATCCGTCGGCCCCTTTTTTCGGGCTTGACGCCCGGCGCTCGTCCGACTAAGATAGTAACCAGTCACTATCTAGCCATTCAGGCCATGTCCGAAGAAGTCGCATCCAATCAAGCCCCCCGCAAACGGCTGGGCGCAGACGAGCGGCGCGAGGAGATCATCCGTGTGACGCTGGAGCTTGCCGCCAAACAGGGCGTCGACGACGTCACCACGCAGGATATGGCGCAGGCGATGGGGGTGACGCAGGGCGCGGTGTTCCGCCATTTCCCGAACAAGAACGCAATCTGGCTGGCGGTGCTGCAGAGGGTGCGCGATCGCCTGATGACGGTGCTGAGCCGCGCCGCGGCACAGGGGCATGACCCGCTGGACGCCCTGCAGCGGATGTTTTTCGCCCATATCGATTTTATCGCCAGCCACCCGGCGATTCCACGCGTGCTGATGTCCGAGCACCTGCATGGCCGCAGCACGGCCCTGCGCCAACTGGTGATCGAGATCATGCTGGGCTACGAGGCAAAAATCGCCGGGCTGCTGGCCGACGCGCAGGCGCAGGGGCTGGCGCAGGGGCTGGCGCGCGCCGACCTCGACGCCCACGCCGCCGCCACCCTCTACATCGGCATGATCCAGGGGCTGGTGCTGCAGACCTCGATCCTGCGCGGCCAGCGCACCCTCGGGGCAGAAGCTGCGCGCACCTTCCCGGTTTTCCTGCAGGCTGTCCGACCACCCTCAGCAGCCTCAGCAGAAGGAACCTCCCCATGAAAATGCGTCATCGTTTACTCGCATCCATACTCGGCCTGAATATGACTGCAGCGCTTGCGCGGCACGCACACGATCACGCACCGGGCGCTGACAACCGCGTCGTGTTGGCGCTGACCCCGAGCGAACGTGTCATGGATCCTGGAAGAAATGCGCCTGTTTCTTGACGGCGTGCGGAAGATGACCGGCGCGCTCGGCCAGCAGGACATGCCCGCCGTCGCGGAGGCGGCACGCGGCATGGGCCGGAAAATGGCGCACGAGGTCCTGCCCGCGCTGCGCGCCCAGCTGCCGCTAAAATTCCGCCAGCTGGGCGCTTCGGTGCATGGCGATTTCGACCAGATCGCGCTGGACGCCGAGAGCCTGAAGGACGTGAGCTACAGTCTCAGCCAGCTGTCAGCCACCCTGCAAAAATGCGTCAGCTGCCATACGATGTACCAGATCCAGGGGCTTGCGCTCAACGCCAGGCACTGATCCGCCATGAAACCCAGCAAACGCAGTTTGATCCTGGCCAGCGGCGTGCTGGCATTCTTGGCCGTTTTTGTCTGGCTGCTCGCTACGCGCGGGCCGCTGGCGCCGGTGGGGGTGGAAACGGTCACCGCCACACGCGCCGATCTCAGTCCCAGCGTGTACGGCATCGGCACGGTGGAGGCCCAGCACGCCTACTCGGTCGGGCCGATCCAGGCGGGCCGGATGTTGCGGGTGTGGGTCGACCAGGGCGAGCCGGTCAAGGCCGGCCAACTGCTGGCCGAAATCGACCCGGTGGATCTGCGCCAGCGTGCCGAAGCGGCGAGCAGCGCCGCCGCGCGGGCACGCCAGGCCGCCCAGGCGGCGCAGGCGCAGGTGACCGAGGCCGATAGCCGCGCGCGGCTGGCGCAGGCCAACAGTGAACGCTATCAGGCGCTCTACCAACAAAACTTCGTCGCCAGGGAAATGGCCGACAGCCGCCGCCACGAGGCATCCGCCGCAAGCGCGGCACTGGACGCGGCACGCGCCAATGCCAGCGGGGCGCTGCGCGAAATCGGCCGCGCCGAGGCCGAATTGCGGGGCATCGACCAGTTGCACCAAAGTCTCAAATTGCTGAGTCCGATCGATGGCGTGGTGACCGCCCGCGAAGCCGAGCCCGGCGCCACCGTGGTCGCCGGTCAGGCCGTGCTGCGGCTGGTCGACCCGGCCCGGCTGTGGGTACGCACCCGTGTCGATCAAGCGCGCGCGCAGGGCGTGCAGGTCGGACAGGCCGCCGCCATCGTGATGCGATCGGCGCCTGGCACGGCGCTGCCGGGCAAGGTGGTGCGCATCGACCTGCAAAGCGACGCGCTGACCGAGGAACGCATCGTCAACGTCGCCTTCGACCCCGCGCCGGCGCAGCTGTATCTGGGCGAACTGGCGGAAGTGACCATCCGCCTGCCCGGCCTGCGCGATGCACTGACGGTGCCGCGCGCCGCGCTCGCGCAATTCGGCGGCCAGACCGGCGTGTGGCAGGTCGAGGCAGGCCGCGCGCGCTTCCAGCCGGTGCAGCCGGGCATGCAGACCGCGGAGCAGGTGCGGATCGTGTCCGGTCTGCAGGCTGGCGACCGCGTCATCGCCTACAGTGCGAAACAACTCGACGACGGCGTGCGGGTACGCGAACAGCAACTGACGCCGCGCTAAGGGCGGCCCTGATCATGATCAACCTCGCCCGGCGCGACATCGCGCATCACCTCAAAAGCTACCTGCTGACCGGCTTGGGCCTGGGCCTCCTGATTGGCGTGACGTTGACCATGGCCGGGGTGTACCGCGGCATGGTCGACGACGCGAAGGTGCTGCTGCGCGCGGTCGATGCCGACGTCTGGGTGGTGCAGCAAAACACCCTGGGTCCGTTCGCCGAGCCGTCCTCGGTGCCGGACGACCTCTACCGCGCGCTCGCGGGGCTCGAAGGCGTGGCGCAGACCGGCAACGTCGCCTACCTCACCATGCAGGTGTCGCACCAGGGCAAAACCCAGCGCGTGATGGTGGCGGGCTACGAGGGGGACAAGCCCGGCGGGCCGGCTTTTCTGGTAGCGGGCCGCCCCATCGCCCGCGCGCATTACGAAGCGGTGGCCGACGCCAAGACCGGCTTCGCGGTTGGCGACGTGGTGCGCATCCGCCGCAACGACTACACCGTGGTGGGGCTGACCCGGCGCATGGTGTCCTCCGGCGGCGATCCGATGCTGTTCATCCCGCTGAAGGACGCGCAGGAAGCGCAGTTCCTGAAAGACAACGATGCCATCGTCGAGGACCGCAAGCGGCTCGCCGCCAACCCGACGGTCAACCGACCCGGCCAGCCCGGCGTGCTGGAAGCGGTGCAGGCGATCCAGGCATCCAGCCACAAGGTCAACGCGGTACTGCTGCGGCTGCAGCCGGGTGTGGACGCGCGCTTTGTCGCCGATACCATCGCGCGCTGGCAGCGGTTCACCGCCTACACCCGCGACGACATGGAAGACATCCTGGTGGCCAAGCTGATCGCCACTGCCGCCAAGCAGATCGGCCTGTTCCTCATGATCCTGGCGGTGGTGAGCGCGGCCATCGTCGCCTTCATCATCTACACGATGACGCTCGGCAAGATCAAGGAAATCGCCGTGCTGAAGCTGATCGGATCGCGGGACCGCACCATCGCCGCGATGATCATGCAGGAGGCGCTGGGGCTCGGCATCATTGGATTTCTGGTCGGCAAGTTCGCCGCCACCTTGTGGGCGCCGGCCTTCCCCAAATACGTCCTGCTCGAAACCGGCGACGCCGCGCGCGCCTTCGTGCTGACCCTGGTGGTGTGCGCGCTGGCCTCGCTGCTGGCAATCCGCGCCGCGCTCAAGATCGACCCGGCGGAGGCGATCGGTGGCTGAATCTCCGGCAATCCTCATCGAAGGCATCACCAAGCGCTACGGCAGCGGCAGCGCCGCGGTCGATGCGCTGAAGGGGGTCGACATGACGGTCTATCCCGGCGAAGTGGTCGGGCTGATCGGCCCCTCCGGCTCCGGCAAGTCGACGCTGCTGAAATGCCTCGGCGCGGTGATCGAGCCGACCGCCGGGAAATTCACCCTCGGCGGCGAGGTGATTTTCGACAACGGCTGGAAAACCGGCGACCTGCGCGCGCTGCGCCGCGACCGCATCGGCTTCGTGTTCCAGGCGCCCTACCTGATCCCGTTTCTCGACGCCACCGACAACGTCGCGCTGCTGCCGATGCTGGCCGGCGTGCCCAACGCCGAGGCGCGCGCCATCGCGCTGGAGATGCTCACCGCGCTCGACGTGCAGCACCGCGCGCAGGCGCGCATCGCCGAACTCTCCGGCGGCGAGCAGCAGCGGGTGTCGATCGCGCGCGCGCTCGCCAACAAGCCGCCGATCATCCTCGCCGACGAGCCGACCGCGCCGCTCGACAGCGAACGCGCGCTCACCGTGGTGAAAATCCTCAACCGCCTGGCGCAGGCATTCCACACCGCGATCATCGTCGTCACCCACGACGAAAAGATCATTCCCACCTTCAAACGCGTTTACCATATCCGCGACGGCAAGACGTACGAAGAAGCAGGCGAAGGAAAACAACTATGAGACTGACTTTTCTTGGCGCGGCGCGCGAAGTGACCGGCTCCAGCTACCTGGTCGAAGCGGACGGCGCGCGCTTCCTGGTCGACTGCGGCATGTTCCAGGGCGGGCGAGAGACGCGCGCCAAGAACCAGCGCGCGTTTTCCTTCGATCCGCGCACCATCGATTTCGTCATCCTCACCCATGCCCACATCGACCATTCCGGCCTCTTGCCGCGGCTGGTCGCGCTCGGCTTCAGGGGACAGGTCCACACCACCCGCGCCACCTGCGACCTGTTGGCGGTGATGCTGCCGGACTCCGCGCACATCCAGGAAAAGGAAGCCGAATACGCCAACCTCAACCGCTTCCGCAAGGACATGGATCGACGCGACCAGAAACGGGGACTGCCGCCACGCGATATCGCGCCGCTCTATACCGTGGCGCAGGCATGGGCTTCGCTCAAGCAGCTGAATCGGGTCGACTACGATCTGGAAATCGCGCCGCATCCGTTGGTGCGCTGCACCTTCCGCGACGCCGGCCACATCCTCGGCTCGGCGATCGTCGAGGTGTGGGTGGGCGAAGGCGAGCGCCGCCGCAAGATCGTCTTCTCCGGCGACCTCGGCCAGCCCGCGCGGCCGCTGCTGCGGGACCCCACGCACATCCACGACGCCGACTACCTTCTCGTGGAGTCGACCTACGGCAACCGCGACCACAAGAGCATGGAAGCGACGCAGGACGAACTGGTGGAAGCGATCAACGACACCATCGAACGCAAGGGCGGCAACGTCATCATTCCCGCTTTTGCGGTGGGCCGCACCCAGGACATGCTCTACCTGCTGGCCGACCTGACCCGGCAGGGCCGCATCCCCAAGCTTTCCGTGTTCGTCGATTCGCCGATGGCGACCGCCGCCACCGAAATCACCTACAAGCACATGGCGCTGCTGGATGACGAAACCCATGAACTGATGGGGCGCCACGGCGGTGCCGCACATTTCCGCAAGCTCAATTTCGTCGAGGACGTGGAGGAGTCGAAGTCACTCGACCGCATCACCGGCGGCGCCGTCATCATCTCGGCCAGCGGCATGTGCGAAGCCGGCCGCATCAAGTTCCACCTGCGCGCCAACCTGGCGCGCCGCGAATCGACCATCCTCATCACCGGCTTTCAGGCCGCCGGCACCTTCGGCCGCCGTCTGGTCGACGGCGCCAAGCGCGTGCGCCTGCTGGGCGAGGACCTCCCGGTGCGTGCCGATCTGTATACGCTGGGCGGCCTGTCGGCGCACGCCGACCGCACCGCACTGCTCGCCTGGCTTGGCCACTTCCGCAGCAAGCCGCGCCGGGTGTTCGTGGTGCACGGCGAGGAAACGGTGGCGACCGGGTTCGCTGCCGAGCTGCAAAAACAATTCGGCTGGGACGCGATGGCGCCGGAGCCCGGTCACAGCGTCACCCTGAACTAGAAGACAACAATGGCTATTAAACCTTATTTGCCCGGGCGCATCCTGCTGGCCTTGCTGGGCGCCGGTCTGCTGGGCCATGCGCAGGCCGCCTCGATCGCTGATTGGGAAGGCTGCAGTTCGATCCCGGCGGATGTCGAGCGCCTGGCGTGCTACGACCGCGTGTCGGGACGTTCGCAGCCCCAGCCCGAGGCGTCGGCCACCCCGCCGGCTGACGCCGGGCGGGCCGATATGCTGCCCGGACCGCCCCCCGTGGCGGCCCGGGCGGTGCCAGTCGAGCCCGATCCCGAACTGCTGTCGGCGCTGTCGCGCCACTGGGAGCTCGACGACGAAGCCAAGCAGGGTGCCTTCCTGTTCCGTCCGCACCAGCCCAATTATTTCCTGCCGATCAAATACAGCAACTCACCCAACAACACGCCGTTCAAGGATACGTTGAGCCAGCCCGGCCTCGGACTCGACAGCCTCGAAGCCGAATTGCAGCTGAGCTTCAAGTTCAAGGGCATGGAAGGCGTGCTGGGGCACGACGATCTCGACCTGTGGTTCGGCTACACCATCACGTCGTTCTGGCAGGCCTACAACGACGCCATTTCCTCGCCGTTTCGCGAGACCAACTACGAGCCCGAAGTGTTCATGACCTATCGGACGGATTATGAAATCGCCGGTTTTCGCGGCCGCTTCATCAACCTGGGAATGGTGCACCAGTCAAACGGCCGCAGCGAAGCGCTGTCGCGCAGTTGGAACCGCGTTTACGCCCAGTTCGGGTTTGAGCGCGACAATCTGGCGCTGCTGATCCGGCCCTGGTACCGGATTCCGGAACGCGATGATGAAGATGACAACCCCGACATCGATGACTACCTGGGGCACGGCGAACTGCTGGCGGTCTATCGCAAGGGCCGCAACGCCTACTCGCTGATGCTGCGCAACAACTTCAAGTCCCCGGACAACCGCGGCGCGGTGAAGCTCAACTGGAGCTTTCCCCTGTATGGGCGCCTGAAGGGCTATGTGCAGTATTTCAACGGCTACGGCGAGTCGCTGATCGACTACAACCACAGCCAGCAGTCGCTCGGATTCGGCGTCAGCCTGACCGAAGGGATGTAGACCCAGATATCGGGTGTCGTTGCGACAGCAATAAAGGAGACCGTGGTTGAGCCGCCCTGCTGCTGCTTTCAGAAACGAGAAACCCCGCCGCAGCGGGGTTTCTTTTGAGCGGTTTAAGGCCTATTTGCGGCGGACAGCAGCTAGACCGACCAGGCCAAGGGCCAACAGTGCGAGTGATGCGGGTTCAGGAATTTGCCGATTGGTATTGGGCAGATCGACAAAGGCCGTGTGGTTTTGGGCCGCGGTGGCGCGCAAGTTGCCAATGGAGAAAAGCGTCTCGCCAGCGGCACCCAGGAAAGCGATGTCGTAGATGTCGCGGTCGCTGCAGCAATCGGTACGCCCGAAGATGCTGAACGAGATCAGCTCCTGAACGTTGATAAACGTGATGGTCAGGGTGTCGTGGCTGAAGTCTTGGCCCTCATGAAAAATCTGGCCCAGACTAAAATTTCCGGCGGTGACGCCATCAATTGCCTTGCCCGGGGTCGAGAAACCACTCCAGGTGTCGGGTGCGCTGGCGAGCGCGTTGCCGCTGGACGCTACGTCAACGTTCCCCACATTGAACGCATTGACTTCTGCGACTTGCAGCCATTGGTTAATGGCGTTTGTGACTTCGATGGACTTGACGCCGATCAGGCCGGCCTGGGCAGTGGAGACAAGGCAAAAACCTAAGGCTAGGGCAGCGAGGGTTTTTTTAATTTTCATTTTGGGCTTCTTTTATTGGTTTAAGGATACAGCTACCCGAGCAAAAGCAACATCCGGGCCATGTTAAGCATGTTTGTAAATTTCACATAAAGAACAATGGGGTGGGATCAAGCGAGCGTCTTCTGGTTTGGATTGGGTGTAAAGATTTCCGACGTTTTTACTGCCCCGGGCGTTAACAATGGCCTTACGAGGCGAGATCCCGTTTATTTCGTCTCTGGCAACGCCCGCTTCAGCAGCGCGTGCACGTACTTCACTGGAATCGCGTAGCTGATGCCGCTGGGCGCGGAGAGCGCGGTTTCTTTCGCACCCTTCACATACACCGAATTGACCACCCCCAGCACTTCACCCGTATCGGGGTGCCACACCGGGCTGCCACTGTTGCCGGGATAGGCGACAGCGTCGAGCCCGAACACCTCATAGGCATCCTTCGCCTGCTTCAGGGTGCGCACGGTCAGCTGCGAGGCGCTGGGGAGCGGCGTGAAAATGGGAATGATGGCAGCCAGCCCGGCGCGATGGGTGGACGGATTGAGTCCCAGCACCGAACCGATCGGATAGCCGGTGAAATACAGCTGCCAGCCTTCGCGCGCGGTGCTTGAGTCGCCGAGTTTCAGCACGGGCAGCGGGGCGCCCTCGATTTTCAGCAGCGCCAGATCGCGGCTGTGGTCGGTGGCGATCAGCTTGGCGGGACGTACTGTCATCTGGCGGTCGCGCCCGATGAACACGGCATGGGTTTCCTTTTTTTCGTTGTCCAGCGGCTTGGCGAAAATGTGGGCGCACGACACGATGTAGGTGCCGTCCAGCACGGCAAAGCCGGTGCCCTGGAGGTTGGCGCGCGGGCTGCCGCTTGGGTTGAAGACGCCGACGCCGACCACGCCCGGCTTCACCGATTGCAGCATGTCGGCGACGTCGGCGTGGGCGGGCAGGGCCGCCACGAGCAGGATCAGCATCCAGCGGGTACGCCGCTTGCTGAGCCAGCAAGCGGCCAGTCGCCGGACATGATCGGGAAGCGTCACGCAAATTCGATACAATCCGGGCGGCGGTGAAGACTTTCTATTCATGGGGGAATCCAGGTATGAGCGTTGTTGCGGTTGTCGGGCTGGGCTACGTAGGCCTGCCGTTGGCGGTGGAATTCGGCAAGAAAATGACCACCATCGGTTATGACCTTTCGCTTGAAAAAATCGAGGCTTACCGCCGATTTTGCGACCCGACCGGCGAGGTTTCGGCGGAGAATCTCAAGGCCGCGACGCAGCTGACGGTGACCAGCGACCCCGCCGAGCTGGCGAAGGCCGACTTCATCATCGTCGCCGTGCCGACCCCGGTCGATGCGGCGCACATCCCGGATTTCTCGCCGCTGGTGGGCTCTTCCACCACTGTAGGCCAATACATGAAGAAGGGCGCGACTGTCATTTACGAATCCACAGTCTACCCCGGCGCCACCGAGGAGGTCTGCATCCCGATCCTGGAAAAACAGTCCGGCATGAAATGGCTGCAGGACTTCCACGTCGGCTACTCGCCTGAGCGCGTCAACCCCGGCGACAAGGAACGCACCATCACCAAGATCGTGAAAGTGGTGTCGGGCGACGACGACGCCACCCTCGACAAGGTGGCCGATCTGTATGGCAGCGTGATCACCGCCGGCGTCCATCGCGCCAGCAGCATCAAGGTGGCCGAAGCCGCCAAGGTGATCGAGAACACCCAGCGAGACCTCAACATCGCGCTGATGAACGAGCTCTCGCTGATCTTCCACCGCCTCGGCATCGACACGCTGGAAGTGCTGAAGGCCGCCGGCACCAAGTGGAATTTCCTGCCCTTCCGCCCTGGTCTGGTCGGCGGCCACTGCATCGGCGTCGACCCCTACTACCTGACCCACAAGGCCGACATGCTGGGCTACCACCCGCAGGTCATCCTCGCCGGCCGCCGCATCAACGACGGCATGGGCGCCTATGTGGCGCAGGAAACGGTGAAGAACATGATCGCCAACGGCGTGCAGGTGAAGGGCGCCAAGGTCAACGTGCTGGGCCTCACCTTCAAGGAAAACTGCCCTGATCTTCGCAACTCCAAGGTGGTCGACGTCATCCGCGAACTGCAGTCCTTCGGCTGCGACGTGCATGTGAACGACCCGTTGGGCGAATCGAAGGAAGCCGAGCACGAATACGGCATCAGCCTGACCGCGTGGGACGATCTGCCCGAGTGCGACGCCATCGTGGCCGCTGTTTCGCACGCGGCGTATCTGGACAAGTCCTTCGGTGAACTCACCGCCAAACTGAAACAAGGCGGCGCCTTCACCGACGTCAAGTCCGCCTACGACCCGGACGTGGTGAACGCGGCGGGCTTCACGCTCTGGAGGCTGTGATGGCCGCGTTCGACGCGCTGAAAACGCAGCTTCGCGCAGAACCCAAGACCTGGCTCGTCACCGGTGCCGCCGGCTTCATCGGCTGCAACCTGGTCGAAGCCCTGCTGCTGCTCGACCAGCGCGTCGTCGGGCTCGACAACTTCGCCACCGGCCACGAGAAAAACCTGGCGCAGGTGCAGGCGAGCGTCGGTCCCGCGCGATGGGAAAACCTCAGCTTCAAGCGCGGCGACATCCGCGATCTCATCACCTGCCACGCGGTGTGCAAGGACATCGATTACGTGCTGCACCAGGCCGCATTGGGCTCGGTGCCGCGCTCGCTGGAAGACCCGCTCGCCACCCACGCGGCCAACAACACCGGCTTCCTCAACATGCTGGTGGCGGCGCGCGACGCCAAGGTCAAGCGCTTCGTCTACGCGGCGTCCTCGTCCACCTACGGCGACCACCCCGGCCTGCCCAAGATCGAGGACGTCATCGGCAAGCCGCTGTCGCCCTATGCGGTGACCAAGCTGGTGAACGAGCTGTACGCCGACGTGTTCGGCCGCTGCTACGGCATGGAGTCGATCGGTCTTCGGTACTTCAACATCTTCGGCCGCCGCCAGGATCCCAACGGCGCCTACGCCGCGGTGGTGCCGAAGTGGGTCGCCAGCATGATTCACAACGAGCCGGTCTACATCAACGGCGATGGCGAAACCAGCCGCGACTTCTGCTACATCGACAACGTCATCCAGGCCAACCTGCTCGCCGCCACCAGCCAGCATGCGGACGCGGCCAACCAGGTCTACAACGTCGCGGTGGGCGAACGCACCACGCTGAACGAATTGTTCGAGGCCATCCGTTCCCTGCTGGTGCCGAAGTATCCCCATCTGGCCGACGCCAAGCCGGTCTACCGCGACTTCCGCGCCGGCGACGTGCGCCATTCGCTGGCCGATATTTCCAAGGCCCGCACGCGGCTGGGGTATGAGCCGACGCATCGCATCGGCGAGGGGCTGGCGGAGGCGATGGACTGGTACGTGCGGGATCTGGGCGAGCCGCCTGGCTGAGTTGAAAAATCGAAGCGAAAAGAAAAATCGAAGCGAAAAGTTGGCGGAGCAAGGGCAGGGTTTGAACGAGCATGCCCCGCTCGATCCCCCGCCGAAGTCAGGGAAGGCGCGCTGGATGTCCTGCTGCGGCGCATGCGGACCGAGAGCGATTTTCCCGCCTTGTCCGAGGCCATCGGCGACATCAACCGCATCGCCTCGTCCGACCGCGAGGGCGTCAACGAGCTCCCCAACAACATCCTCAAGGACTTTGCGCTCACCAACAAGCTCTTGAAGCTGGCCAACGTCGCGTTCTACAATCAGGTCGGCGGCGGTTCGATCAGCACCATTTCGTTCGCGCGCGGTGGTGATCCTCGGTTTCGACGCGGTGCGGTCGATCGCGCTGAGCCTGATCCTGTTCGACAACCTGGAAAACAAGGCGCACGCACAGCAGCTGAAGGAAGAGTTCGTCAAGGTGCTGTACGCCGGGATGCTGGCGCGCGAGATGGCGGGCAGGGCGCAGCTGAGGGACCGGGAGGAGGCGTTCATTGGCGCCATGCCGCACAAGCTGGGGCGCATGCTGCCCCTGTTTTACTTCCCCGCCGAAACCGAAGCGATCAGTCGGCTCATCGAGACCGAGGCACTGAGCGACGCCAGAGCATCGGCCCGGGTGCTGGGCCTGTCGTACGAGAATCTCGGGATGGGCATCGCCCGCAACTGGGGCTTTCCGGATCAACTGGTGCGGAGCATGAAGCAACTGCCGGCCGGGAAGGTCAGGAAATGCGCGAGCAATGCTGAACGACTGCGCGCGCTGGCGGGGTTTCCCAACGAGTTGTGCGACGTTGTGCTCAGCACGCCGGACGCGGATCGCGGCAAGGCGCTGGCCGTGCTCACGGCGCGTTACAGCGACAGCGTGCCGGTGACGGTGGAGCGGATCGCCGGCTTGATGAACAGTCGATGCGGGACATCGCGCCGTTTGCCATGGCGGTGAATGTGAACCTCAGGCAAAGCGCCTTTGCGCAGCAGGCGTCGAAATGGGCCGGCATGGCCGCGGTGCCGGCCCATTTCGACGCCTGCGGCCACCCCGCCAGCCGCGGACGCTTTGGCGGGGATGCCACCCGATGCCCCGAGCTTGCTGGAAGCGACCGCGCTGCACGAACACGCGGCCATCCTCGATGCCGAAGCCGGCGGCCAGGCCCCGCACACCACCGAGTCGGTTCAGTCCGTCCTCACCGCGGGGCTGCAGGACATCAGCAATTCGCTGATCGACGACAACATGTCCGTCAACGATATCCTGCGGATGATCCTCGAGGTCATGTATACCGGCATGGGCTTCGCGCATGTGGTGCTGTGCATCAAGGACAGCCGTCACAACACGATGTGCGGCAAGTTCGGTTTCGGCGACGGGGTGCAGAGCCTGATCAAGGCCTTTGATTTCCCGCTGGCGGCGCAGCCGGAGGTGTTCCTCGTCGCGTTGCAGAACAATGCCGACATCCTCATCACCGACATCGACGATCCGAAAATTGCGACGCGGATCCAGGCGTGGTACCGGCAGCATGTGCCGGCGCGCACCTTCGTGCTGTTCCCGATCATCGTCAAAGGCAAGCCGGTCGGCCTGATCTATGCCGACCGTCCGCAGCCTGGCGACATCACGATCCCCGAAAAAGAGCTTTCGCTGCTCAAATCGCTGCGCGATCAGGCTGTGCTCGCCATCCGGCAGTCTCTCTGACTATCATTTAATTTGTTGAAGTCAATCACACAGGAGCGTTCCGTGAAAATTGTGCAATCCCTGCTGCTCTCCACGCTGGTGCTCGGCACCGCCGCCCAGGCAAACGACGTGACCTACCGCAACGACATTCTCCCGCTGTGGGAGAATCAATGCATGGCCTGTCACGGTGAATCCTCGCCGTCGCTGGCCGAGTTCGGCGAGAATTAAGGACAAGTACAAGGCGCTTTCGCGTGGTCCGCGCATGGACAGCTACGCGCATCTGGTGGCCTATGTCGGCTGGCCGGAAAGCGGCGCGCTGATGCGCCGGCTGGACGACGGCAAGCACACCCAGGACGGCAAGCCCGGCAACATGTTCAGTACCTGGGGTCCGACGAGGCTGAGCGGCAGAAAAACCTGGCGCTGTTCAAGGCCTGGGTCGGCGATGACGGATGGGTGCTGAAGCGGTTCAAGGACCTCACCCGGGAGGAGCTGGGCGAGATGAAAGTCTAGGAATAATCGGCGGACTTTCCTGCCGCCGCCGGATGCGCGAAACCGCAGGCAGAATTCGGCATAATGGCGCGATGACGTCTTGCCGAACCGCCTTCCGTATTCTCACCGGCCTGCTGCTTGCAGGCCTTGTCGTTTCTGCCCATGCCGCCGAGCTTCCCGCCGTCTTCACCGCAGCGCTGAAGCAGGCCGGCATTCCGCTCGATCATGTGGCGGTGGTGGTGCAGCCGCTGGATGCGGCGGCGCCGGTGCTCAGCCACAACGCCGAGGCGGCGCTGAATCCGGCCTCGGTGATGAAGCTGGTGACCAGCTTTGCGGCGCTCAATCAGCTCGGCCCCGACTATGTGTGGACGACCGATGTCTGGGCGAATGGCCGGGTCGAGGACGGCGTGCTGCACGGCGACCTCGTCATCAAGGGCCATGGCGATCCCACCCTGACGCTGGAGCGGATGTGGCTGCTGCAGCGCGAGTTGCGCGCGCGCGGGGTGCGCCACATCCGCGGCAACCTGGTGCTCGACCTCAGTCATTTCGACCTGCCGGCGATCGATCCTGGTGCCTTCGACGGCGAGCCGTTTGCCCTCTACAACGCCGCGCCGGGCGCGCTGGTGGCCAATTTCAATACAATAACCCTGCGCCTGAAGCCCTATGCGGACCAGGTGCTGATCGTGCCGGAGTTCGTGCTGCCGGGGGTGATGCTGACCTCGCGCCTGGTGCTGACGGACGGCGCCGAATGCAACGGCTGGAAGGGCGGGCTCACGCCGGCTTTTCCCGACCCGGAACGCCTTGAGCTGGTGGTGAGCGGGTCCTATGCGCGCGGCTGCGGCGAGCAGGCATGGTCGCTCAGCCTGTTCGGGCCGGCCGCAAGCTTCGATTTCATTTTCCGCGGGCTGTGGGCGGAGTCGGGCGGCACGCTGGCCGGCGCCACGCTGGTGGGCCGGGCGCCGCAGTCCGAGCCGCTGCTGAAATTTTCCTCGGTGCCGCTGACCCAAGCGCTGATCCGCCTCAACAAGCATTCCAACAACCTGATGACGCGCAACCTGTTTTTGACGCTGGGCGCGGAAAGGCACGGTGCCCCGGCGACGCCGGAAAAAGGCGCGCATGCGGTGCGCGAGACGTTGGCGCGGCGCGGGGTGTCGACGCGCAAACTGGTGCTTGAAAACGGTGCCGGCCTGTCACGTATCGAGCGCACCAGTGCGGACGCGCTGAACCAGTTGCTGCGGGCCGCCTACAACAGCCCCCTGTTCGCCGAATTCCAGTCGGCATTGCCCATCGTCGCCCTCGACGGCACTCTGAAGCGCCGCTTCAACGGCAGCGCGCTGGCCGGCAATGCGCACCTGAAAACCGGCTCCCTGCGCGACGTCAGCGCCCTGGCGGGCTATGTGTACACCGTGAATGGCCAGCGCGTCAGCTTCGTCATGCTGGTCAACCACGCCAATGCACGCCGCAGCGAGGCGGCGCAGCGCGCGCTGCTGGAGTGGGTGCTGGCGGGCGAGGGGTTGTCGAGCGGTGCGTCGCGATGAATCCAGGCTGCCGCGTGATGGGCCTGTTCCTGGTGCTGCTGGCGCTGTTTCAGGCATTGCCGGTGGCGGTGGCGGCCTGGCAGGCGCAGCAATGGCCGGATGCGGTGTCGGAGTGGACCCGGCTGGCGTTGCTGCCGGGCGCGCTGTGGCTGTACCTGCGCTACTTCAGCATCCTTGGCTGCCGCCGGTGCGGGGACGACGACGATGTTCGATAAGGTGCCCCACTGGGCGGCGTGGTTGGCACAGGATGCCGATGGCACTTGGCACCCGCAAGGGGTATAGGCCGTGTCTGTAAAGCCGCACGCTCTGGCGTATGAGGCCGAGCCCAACAAACAGGATCACGGCGGGCATGGAAATGAAGTCGCACGCATCATGCGGCTGGGAGGCCACGCTGTCTGCATGGCCTCCCCAAACGGGATAACAGCGATGTCTGACGCGCTTAAGGTGCCGTAGGCGCGTCCAGCTGCAGCTGTCCATTCTTTACCGCGATGCGCGCGCCGGGCTGATGGTCCATGCGCACCTGGCCTTCTTCCTCGCCCAGGCGGTAACGTACGTCGTAGCCGATAGTTTGGGTGTGCGATTCGTAGACGGTCTTGCAGCGCCTCTCGGTGCGGCTGACGGTATTCTTTTCCTGCATATTCTTCTGCACCTGGTTGCCGGCATAGCCGCCTCCCGCCGCCCCGGCGACAGTGGCCAGGGTGCGCCCGCTGCCGCCCCCCACCTGGCTGCCGAGCAGGCCGCCGGCCACCGCGCCGATTGCAGTACCAGCGATGCGGTTGGGATCCTTGACCGGCGCCTGTTCGTTGACGGTCACGTCGTCGCATACCTCTTTGGGCGTTTTCGTGGTTTTGGTCACCGGCTTGGCGGCCAGCACTTCGGCAAATTCAGGCTCCGGATTGAGCGCCTTGTAGCCCGCCACACCACCAATCGCGGTTACGGCAATGGCCCCTGCTATCACGCCTGTCAACATCGATTTATTCATGATCTTTCCTTGAGGGTTTGTTGAGGGTTTGGGGATTGGGGATGGCACACGTTCAACGCACTTGATCATACAAGATGGCACGGATTCTCTGCGCCCACAGCCAGGGTTGGGGGCGTGCCCGGGAGCCGTTATTCCGGCTGCAGCAGGTCGATCCTGAAACTGTCCTCGTAAGGCGGCACATTGCATTCGATGACATCCGAGGGCGCGACGTCGAGGCGCACGCCGACGATGTCGGTGCGCACCGGCAATTTCGATGCGCCGCGGTCCACCAGCACCACGGTGCGGATCTCCTCCGGCTGCCTGCACGCCAGGTACTCCACTGCACGCAGCATGGAATGCCCGCGATACATCACGTCGTCCACCACCAGCACCGTATAGCCCGTGAGGTCGAGGTCGGCGTGGATCGGGTTTTCCGTCAGCCGGGTTTCGGGATAAAGCAGCGTGAGATCGTCCGCATAGCGCTTGATCGCGAGGTCCAGTCGCACGCAGTCCGTCAGGCCCCAGCTTTCCTGCAGCCGGACGTGCAGCTGGTCGGCCAGCGGCGCGCCGCGCCGCAGGATGCCGACGATCGCCACCTGCGTGCGTCCCGTCAGCAATCCCGCTGCCTGGCGGGCCATGTCGCTGACGATGACCTCGAGTTGTGCGGGACTGTAGAGGCTGGTGCGCCTGCCCTCGGGTTTTTCGGTCATGTAGTCGTTGGTCCTGGCAGATTCGGGAAGGGTTCAGGCCGTCGCTTCGGCAACCTGGTTGGCCCAGGACATGGCCTCGATTTCGGCCGCCGTCAGGTCCGACGGCGAAAGCGTGCCGGCTTGCGCCAGCAAGGTTCGCGTGTGGCTCAGATCGGGATGCTCGACGCTTTCGACCAGCTGCAGCAGCCAGCCAAATTCGCCTTCGCGCCGCAACAGGGCGCCAGCCAGGCGCTCGTTCAGGTTGAGTTCGCCGACGATGTCGGCCAGCGGCTTGGCGATGATTGTTTCGATCAGTGACAGGATCCCGGCCATGAAGGCTTCGTCGCAATAGTCCGCGTCGCGTTGCTGTTTTCCGGCCAGCAGCCCATCAGCTTGCCGCGCGTGGCCGCCATGACCAGCAGCGGGGTGGGGTAGGCCGAGCCGCTTTGCAGGGTGAACAGCGGCAGCTGCAGCCATGCAGCAAAATATCCACCTTGACGATGTCGACCAGCGCCAGCAGCGGGCGCTGGCTGTCGGCGAACACGAAGTCGTCCAGCGCCAGCGTGAAGCCTTGCTGCTTGAGCGCGCGGCAACGCTCGATGACGGCGTCGGTGACGATGATGGTCTCAAGCAGTTCCAGCACCACCTGTTCCCTGGGCAGCAGTTCCACCAAGTCGGACAGCAGCATGTCGGCGCTGACGTTGATGAAGCCCAATTGTGAACCCAGCACGGCCTGCACCCCCATCTCGCTGAATGTGTGATGGATCACGCTGGCGGTCGCCTGCATGTCGTCGGTGACGGTCACGCTGGCGGTGTTGCCGGAGCGGAACAGCAGCTCGTAGGCGACGATCCGCTGGTCGCGGTCGAGGATGGGCTGGCGGCCCAGAAAAATATCACTGGTGGCCATGCTTACAATCCCAGCGCGTCCCACATCGCATCGACCCGCGCCCTCACTGCCGCGTCCATCTCGATCGGCGTGCCCCATTCGCGCGTCGTCTCGCCCGGCCACTTGTTGGTGGCGTCGATGCCCATCTTGCTGCCCAGACCCGAGACCGGGCTGGCAAAGTCGAGGTAGTCGATCGGCGTGTTTTCCACCAGGAGCGTGTCGCGCGCCGGATCGACGCGGGTGGTGAGCGCCCACATGACTTCCTTCCAGTCGCGCACGTCGACGTCGTCGTCGGTGACGATGATGAATTTGGTGTACATGAACTGGCGCAGGAAACTCCACACGCCGAACATCACGCGCTTGGCGTGGCCCGGGTAGGCCTTCTTCATGCTGACCACCGCCATGCGGTAGGAGCAGCCTTCAGGCGGCAGGTAGAAGTCGGTGATCTCGGGAAACTGCTTCTGCAAGAGCGGCACGAACACCTCGTTCAGCGCCACGCCGAGGATGGCCGGCTCGTCCGGCGGCTTGCCGGTGTAGGTGCTGTGATAGATCGGGTCGCGCCGCAGGGTGACTCGCTCAACGGTGAACACCGGAAACGTTTCCTGCTCGTTGTAGTAGCCGGTGTGGTCGCCATACGGCCCTTCCAGCGCCGTCTCGCCAGGGTGAATGACGCCTTCGAGCACGATTTCTGCCGACGCCGGCACCTGCAGATCATTGCCGAGGCACTTCACCACCTCGGTCTTGGCGCCGCGCAACAGCCCGGCGAACTGGTATTCGGACAGCGAATCCGGCACCGGGGTCACCGCGCCGAGGATGGTCGCCGGATCGGCGCCGAGCGCGACGGCGACGGGAAACGGCGCGCCCGGATGCGCAAGCGTATGCTCGCGGAAATCCAGCGCGCCGCCACGGTGCGCCAGCCAGCGCATGATGAGCTTGTTGGGGCCGAGCACCTGCTGGCGGTAGATGCCGAGGTTCTGCCGGGTCTTGTGCGGACCGCGGGTGACGGTCAGTCCCCAGGTGATCAGCGGCGCCACGTCGCCCGGCCAGCAGTGCTGGATCGGCAGCCGGCCGAGATCGACGTCGGCGCCCTCCCACACGATTTCCTGGCACGGCGCGTGTTTCACTTCCTTCGGCGCCATGTTCAGGACCTGTTTGAGCACCGGCCACTTGTCCCAGGCGTCGCGCAGGCCCTTCGGCGGCTCGGGTTCCTTCAGGTAGGCCAGCAGCTTGCCGACCTCGCGCAGCCGCGACGGATCATCCTCGCCCATGCCCAATGCCACGCGCCTGACCGTGCCGAACAGGTTTGCCAGCACCGGCATGGTGCCGCCCTTGGGATTTTCGAACAGCAGCGCCGGACCGCCCGCGCGCAGCACGCGGTCGGCGATTTCGGTCATTTCCAGATTGGGGTCGACTTCGACGGCGATGCGTTTCAGCTCGCCCATTTTTTCGAGTTGGGCGATGAAATCGCGCAGGTCGCGGTAGATCATGGATGGCCGATCATGGGCGGGCGCGTTCGAAACCGGATTGCCGGCATCAGTCGATGGTTTCGAACAGGGTGACGACCTTGGTTACGCCCGAGGAGGTGCGCGCGATCTCGGTGGCCATGTCGGCCTCGGCCTGGGTCACCAGCCCCATCAGGTAGACCACGCCGGATTCGGTCACCACCTTGATCTTGGTGCCAGGTACCTGTTCGTTGCGCAGCAGGCGGGCCTTGACGTTGCCGGTGATGGTGGTGTCGTTGGCCCGGGCGGTGTACGAGGTGATGCCGGAAATGCTGAGTTCGTTGAACACCGTGCGCACGTCGGGAACGCCTTTGACGACTTCAGCGGCGCGCGTGCGGGCGGCTTCGTTCGGCACCTGGCCGGTGAGCAGCACCTGGCGGTTGAAGCTGGTGACGGAAATCTTGACGGTATTTTGCGGGAAGGCTTCGCGCAGGTGGTTCATCGCGCGCAATTCGATTTCCTGGTCGCCGACATAGACGCCGGTGGTCCGGCGGTCGAGTGCGACGGAGGTTCCGACCGCGGCGCCGCCAACGGCCACCGCCGCACATCCGTGCAATTGCGACAGCGCCATACCCACCAGCGCGATTTGGATCAGTTTGTTCATTCTTCGACTCCTAATAAGACGCTGTCCACCGCATCGCACAGGCAATGGATGGTCAGCAGATGGACTTCCTGAATGCGCGCCGTGGATTCGGCAGGCACGCACAGGAAGACGTCGTCTTCCTGCATTTGTTCCGCCAGGCCGCCGCCCTGGCGTCCGGTCAGCGCGATCACCGGCATGCTGCGCGTGTGGGCCGCCTCCACCGCCTGCAACACGTTGTGCGAATTACCGCTGCTGGAAATCGCCAGCAGGATGTCGCCCGGCTGGCCCAGCGCCTTCACCTGGCGCGCAAACACCTGCTCGTAGGCGAGATCGTTGGCGATCGAGGTCAGGGTGGAGGTGTCGGCGGTGAGTGAAATCGCTGCCAGGCCAGGGCGCTCCTGCTCGAAGCGGTTGATCATCCTGGAAACGAAATGCTGTGCATCCGCCGCCGAGCCGCCGTTGCCGCAGGCGAGGATTTTGCCGCCCTGTGTCAGGCAATGCACCATGTGGCGCGCGGCCTGTTCAATCGCCGGGGCAAGTGCCTCGGCAGCGTTCAGCTGGGTCTGCGCCGCGGACTGGAAATGGCCGAGAATTCTGTCGTATAAGGGCATTAAGGCGCGCGTAATGGATGAAACAGTCGGCCTGGATTATCCCACATCGTCAAACGCGTTTTTGATCCAGTCTGGCGGCGCCGTGCCGGTGAGCGCCACCACATCGAAACGGCACGGCGGCAGCGTTTTCAGCGCGGTCAGATACTGGCGCGCAGCGGCCAGCAGCTTCTTCTGCTTGGCGGGCGTCACGCTGGCGGCGGCCCCGCCGAAGTCGCTGCGGCTGCGCAGCCCCACCACGACGAACACCCGGGTGGA
>JBAQND010000212.1:0-5111 GCA_049303455.1 Thiobacillus sp. | reverse complement strand
CATCGCCAACGGGAATGACATTTTGAGCGGGATTGGGCCTGGGATTTGATTTGAGCATGCCAACCCGAACGACATTGGAACGAAACCGAGCCGCCGAAACTGGCGTGGATACCGCTTTCACGTCGTCCGGATGCGGCGCCGCCTGGCGGGGTGGCGCACCGGAGCCGACATAGACCTTGAGCAGGCTGCTGGTGGCGATGCCGCCCTGACCGGAAATGGGGGGAAAGCGCGGGTCGATGATCTGGTCGATCTGGGCAAAGCGTTTGAGGTATTGCCCGACCAGCGACAATCCCGTCTGCGCTGTCAGATTGTAGGGCAGGCGTTTGATCTGGAAGTCGGTCTGGCGGCGGCGGGAAATTCAATGCCGCCATTATCCCAGGCCATCCCGCCGGCTTCATCCACCGGGTGCGGGTAAATTTGCCCACAACCCGCAGTGGCGCTGAGTTTGCGCGGAAACGGTCACGGATTCAAGAATATTATAGCTGGCGCCATGTCACATCTCACTGCCAACGACCTTAAAACCAAAGCAAAGGGACAATCAATCTGTCTTACCGGATTACCCTGGAAATCCTGATTCAGGACGAACAGATTATCCCGGTGAATGTGGGCGATCACGACACGGTGTTTGGAAGAAGATTTGCGGCGCATGAGGCGGGTTAACCGGGCTTGCACGCGCCGCCCCTATAATCACAAGCGCGCCACCGTGGCGCGCTTTTTTGTGCCCCAAGATGATCGACCCTACCCTACTGCTCCATGCACTCATCCTCGGCCTTGTCGAAGGCGTCACCGAGTTTCTGCCGATCTCCAGCACCGGGCATCTGATCCTGGCGGGGCAGCTCTTGAGCTTCAACGGCGAGAAGGCCAAGGTGTTCATGATCGCCATCCAGCTGGCGGCGATTTTCGCGGTGGTGTGGGAATACCGGGTGCGGTTGGGACACGTGGCGACGACGCTGCGCACCGAGCCGGCGTCACGGCGGCTGGCGGCCAACCTGATGGCGGGCTTTCTGCCGGCGGCGGTGCTGGGCTTCCTGTTCTACAAGGAAATCAAACACTATCTGTTCAACCCCATCGTGGTGGCGTCCGCGCTGATCATCGGCGGCGTGCTGATCCTGTGGGCGGAGCGGCGCCGCCACGTCGTCAGCACGCCGACGGTCGACGATCTCAACTGGCGCCGCGCGCTGGCGGTGGGCTTCGCGCAGGCGCTGGCGATGATTCCCGGCACCTCGCGCTCGGGCGCGACCATCATCGGCGGGCTGTTTCTCGGCCTGTCGAGAAAAGCGGCGGCCGAGTTCTCCTTTCTGCTTGCCATCCCCACCATGCTCGCGGCCACCGCCTACGACCTCTACAAAAACTGGCAGTTGTTCGATGCCGGCGACATTCCCTTGTTCGTGGTGGGCGGGACGGCGTCGTTCGTCAGCGCCCTGATTGCCGTGCGCACGCTGCTCAAGTTCGTCAGCCGCCACGACTACACGGTGTTCGCCTGGTACCGCATCATTTTCGGCGGCGTGGTGCTGGCCACCGCCTACAGCGGGCTGGTGGACTGGGGTATCACGCAGTGAGTACGGTGATTTGATAACGCAAAACAAACAGGCCGCAATCGCGGCCTGTTTGTTTTGACGAAGCGGGATGCCTCGCGCGGGTGCGGCTCGTCGGGTTTATTTCAAGTTCATGCAGTTGGCGTAATAGGTCACGGTGGCCGGCCAGTCGCTGAATATCCCGAGTATGCCGATATCCTTCGCCAGTACATCGAGCACGGTCATCACGTCGCCTTCACGCTGGATCGCCGGGTCGACGGTCTGGAAATAGAAGCCATTGTTGCCGTCGGCCAGGATGCCCGAGCGTTCCAGCGTCCAGGTGATGATGTCGAGGCCGGCAGCCTTGGCATTCTGCGCATAGGCCGAAGGCACGATGCGACCGCTGCCATCGACGTCGAGCAGCGCAAAGAGAGGCGGCGCGACGATGTTGATGCCCTCGTCCTTGTAGCTATGCAGTTCTGCAGCGCCCGGCAGTTCGGCGGGGGTGTTGGCGTCGTCCAGGTAGACCGCCTGCTTACCGAAGTCGGGTTCCCTGGCGATCCAATAGCGCACGTCGCGGATGTCGAACGACTGCGCCCACACGTCCTGCGGACGCACGCCCTTGGCCTTGTATTCGTCGATCATCTGTTGCGCATAGTCTTCCTGCGTGTAGTCGCCGTCGCCGTCGCCGTCGCTGTCGTATGGCATGGGCACGCTGGCGCTCTTCAGCTCGGGGGTCATTTTAATGCCCAGCTTCTTGAACAGCGCGATGCTCTCCTTGTGGGTCATGAGCGTGCCGCTGGTCGGGCCGGCATAGAGGTCGGTACGGAAATTGGCGGTGCCGTCGAGATACTCGCCGACGGTGCGCGCGCGCGGATTCGCTGCATCCATCTTGCCGCGCAGCGTCTTGAATTCGGCCAGGGTGATGTCGCTGGTGCGGCACTCGGCCGACGCCGGCGTGAGCAGCTTGCCGTCCGCGTCGAAGGCGGCGGGCGTGAACGGCTGGGTGCATTTTGCGGCCAGCGGCGTGGCAAGGATGTTGGTGGTGGTGTGCAGGTCGTTCTGCGCGTGGCGACACACCAGTTCCTTGTCCTGGGTGAAGGTCACGTCGCACTCGACGATGCCGGCGCCCATGCGCGCGGCGGCCTTGTAGGATTCCCGCGTGTGTTCGGGGAACTGCATCGCCGCGCCGCGGTGGCCGATCGAGAAATCGCGCTTGCGGAACGGGCCGTTGGCGCATTGCTGCAGCGTGCGCTTGAGCGTGCCGTCCTGCATATCCTCGACGAGGAAGAACGGGCGCGGGCCGAGCTGGACGGTGTGTGCGGTGCGGACGGCGCCGCGCGGATCGTCGCGATCGGGCGCATTCCGTTCATCGGCCCAGGCCGGTGCGGCAGCGACGATCAGCAATGCGGCAGAAGCGGCGGCCTGCCGGGAAGCAAAGGTGGGGAACACGGGGACTCCTGTGAGGATTGGAGGGAAGACCAGCGATGCCACCCTATTCCCGGAATCTGTCAGTAAAATGACACGTCGCGGGGGTCGTGGTGCCCTTAGCCCGTTCTGGGAGGATTTTTTTCGAGCTTGCGCTGCAGCGTGCGGCGGTGCATTTTCAGCGCGCGCGCGGTCGCCGAGATGTTGCCGTCGTGCTCGTTCAGCACCTTCTGGATGTACTCCCATTCCATCCGCGCGACCGTCAGCGGTTCCGGGCTGACGTCCAGCGCAGCATCCGGTTCGTCGCGCAGCAGGGCTGCGAGGACTTCGTCGCCGTCCGCCGGCTTCGCCAGGTAATGCCGGGCGCCCAGCCGCACCGCTTCGACCGCGGTGGCGATGCTGGCATAGCCGGTGAGCACGACGATGGCGGGGGCGGGGGCGCGCGCGGCCAGCATCGCGACGACCTTCAGCCCCGATTCGCCAGGCAGCTTGAGGTCGACGACGGCGTGGCTGGGGGCGAAGGCTTCCGCTACGGTGCGGGCTGCGCTGGCGCACGACGCCAGCGCCACGTCAAAGCCGCGCTTTTTCATGGCGCGCGCCAGGGTGGCAGCAAAATCGACGTCGTCCTCGACGATCAAAAGTTTCCGGTTCATGTCGCTCGCTTCCAGGGCAGGGTGATGCGCACGCGGGTGCCGCCGCCGTCACGTTCGATGAGGGTGAGACTGCCGCCCGCCCGCTCCAGCGTGGCGTGGGTGAGCGCCAGGCCCACACCCCAGCCCCGCCCCGGCCGGGCGCTGAACAGCACGTGCCCGGCCTGTGCCTTCTGCTCGGGGGTGAAGCCCGGGCCACGGTCGGCAATGTCGATCAAAAGCGCGTCGGTGGTCGTGTCGACGTCGATTTCGACGGCATCGGGCGATACGCCGGCGGCATTATTGAGCACGTTCTGGATCGCCTGCTCCAACCCGTCGGGCGGGGTGAAGGCGCGCCGGTCCGGCGGCAGTCGCGGCGTGGTGATTCGCGCGTCGGGGCGCAGCACCTGCCAGCGCTCGATCAGCGCGGCGAGCCAGGCGTCGAGCGGCTGCGTCACCGGCGCGTTGTCCTGCGCGCGCGCCGCGAGCTGGGTGAGAATGTGCTTGCAGGCCTGCGCCTGCTTTTCGAGCAGGCGGCAGTCGGCACCGATGTCGGGGTCGTTGGCGAATTCGACGGCGAGTTCGTGCGCGGTGGTCTTGATGGTGGCGAGCGGGGTGGCGAGCTCGTGCGCCGCCAGCGCCGCCTGGGTGCCGAGCGCGACGATGCGCTCGTCACGCAGCTGCTTCTCGCGCAGGGCCGACAGCTCCCGGTCACGCGCGCGCAGCGCGGCCTGCATGCGGGTGACGAAGAACGCGATCAGCGCCGCGCTGATCAGGAAGTTGAACCACATGCCGCCCAGATGCATGGCGGAGGCGGCGATCGGGTCGGCGATCGCCAGCGGCTGGTAATAAAACAGCAGCAGCGCGTAATAGCCGCCCGCCACCGCCGCCAGCAGCCACACCCAGCGCGGGCGCAGGCTGATCGCGGCGATGATGACCGGCACCAGCATCAGCGAGATGAAGGGATTGGTGGCGCCGCCGCTGAAGAACACCAGCACCGCAAACGCGGTGAGGTCGGCCAGGAGGTGCGCCAGAAACTCCATCTGCGTGGCTGGCACGTCCAGCCGCAGCCGCCATGCGGTGGACAGCGCAAACAGCGCCATCAGCACCAGCACCGCGGCCATCGGAAACAGCGGGATGCGGATGGCGAGGCCCCAGTGCAGCCAGAGGATGCCGGCTGCCCAGCCGGCAATCAGCGATACGCGCACCGCCAGCAACCGCCCCAGCATGGCGCGGGCGGGCAGGGTGGACAGCAGGGTGAAATCAGGCGCGGACGACATGGCGGCATTGTAATGCGCGCGCCGCCGCGGCCCGCGGGCTGCGACAATTTGTCCAATTGTGCGCGCCAATCGTCTCGCCTCCAGTGTGCTGACGCTTCATCGCGTACCCCTCTCCTTCCCGCCAACCGGCGGGTTTTTTGGTGCGCCCGGCGGGGCGCACTCACTTGGAGGTGAAAGTCCTCCACTCGCCCGACAAGGGGAAGAGGGGAAGAGTTAGCTGAACGGCAAGGGTGTTCTGGGAGACTGGAAATCTGGAGGAA
>JBAQND010000211.1:0-11306 GCA_049303455.1 Thiobacillus sp. | reverse complement strand
AAACGGCGTCTTTTTCCGCATGGCGGCGTTGCTCGTCGTTGCCATAGAGCCCGCCATGTCGCCTCCTCGCGCCTTGCCCCGCGAAAAAATCCATCCGTTTTATTTGTCCCGCTATTTCTGATTCACGACACTAGTTCTTCTTCAGCTGCTGCAGATATCTGTGCCGCTCAATGCGCAGTTGTTCGAGCTGCCGGTCCACTTGCATGACGTCGGGATGCTGCTCGGTGTATTGGAGCAGCAGTTCGGTGCGCGTGATGCGCAACTCAACCTGTTTTTTGTCAAGGCCAGCCAGGTAGGCGTCCGCTTCAACGGGCGGTTTTTGCGCCGGGCGGTCGGTCTCGGTCGGTACAGCTGGCGGCAGCTTGTCCGCTTCCGCATCTTGATCCGGCTGTTGGGCGGCATCCTGCAATTCGCTGGCGGGGGGAGGCGCGAGTTGCGGGGCGGGGGCAATGAAATAGCCAATCACGATGATACTTATCCCGATCAGCAGGAACACGGTGATCGGGGTGACAAATGCCAGTATGGGCAATAATCGAGAAATGCGGTTGGAGGGGAGGGCGGGGGGCACGAGTGGTGCCGCCGGGACCAGGGCATGAAGGGCGTTGAGCAGGGCGCGGGCATCCGGCCGCGCCTGCGGATTCTTGTCCAGCATGCGCGTCAGCAAACTGGCCAGCGTGCCAGGCAGCTGGGGGCGTAGCGACGTTGCGGGCACGGGGGCTTCATGGATCACCCGATACACGATGGCCGGCAGGCTGTCAGCGTCGAAGGCGTATTGCCCGGTGAGCATTTCGTACAACACCGCGCCCAGCGAAAAAATGTCCGAGCGGCCATCGATCTCGCGCCCCATCGCCTGTTCCGGCGACATGTAGCGCGGCGAGCCGAGCATCTGGCCGGTCTGGGTGTGCTCACTGTTGAGGAGATGCGCGATGCCGAAATCGGTCAGCTTCACGCGCCCGGCCCGTCCGGTGACGACGACGTTGGACGGTTTGATGTCGCGGTGGATGACGCCGTGCTCGTGGGCGAATGCCAGCGCCCCCGCCATTTGCGTGGCAGTATCGAGCACCAGATCGAGAGGCATCGGCCCCTTGTTCATGATGTCGCGCAGCGTCGCGCCGGGAAGATACTCCATGGCGATGTAGGCGAGCCCGTCGGTTTCGCCGACATCATAGATGGTCACGATGTTGGGGTGCGACAGCCGCCCGGCGCTCTGCGCTTCGCGCAGGAATCGCGATTCTGCGTCGGCGCCTTCCTGCCGCAACTGTGCGATGGGCACCGTCTTGATGGCAACCGTCCGTTCGATCAGCGGATCGCGCGCCCGGTAAACGGTGCCCATCGCGCCCTGACCCACTTCATCGAGTATTTCGTAGCGGCCGATTTTCATCGGCGCGCGGATATCAGGATTGGCATTCAATAATCTGGCCTCGCACCGTGCGACCGTCCGCACCCATCAGATACAGATACCACGGCATCAGATCGTCCACGCTGGGCAGGGTTTCGGGCGCCAGGCCGGGATGGGTGCGCGAGCGCAGGGTGGTCGCCACCTGCCCGGGAATCAGGGTGTTGATGCGCAGGTTTTCGTCCGCCCCGAGTTCGGCGGCCCAGATGCGGGTGAGCGTTTCCAGGCCCGACTTCGCCACCGCATAGCCGCCCCAGTAAGCGCTGGGTTGATGGCCGTGGGTTTCACCGGTGAACATCACCGAGGCATCCGGCGCCTGTTTCAGTAGCGGCAGGCAGGCACGGGTCAGCGCGAATGGCGCAATGAGATTGACGCGCATCAGGGTTTGCCACTGTTCCAGCGTCTGCAGTTCCAGCGGGGTCAGGCTGTAGAACTGGTGTGCACTGTGCAGCAATCCGTCGAGCCGCTTCAGGTGTTGCGCGAGGGTGCCGGCCAGCGTTTCCAGGCTGCGGTCGTCGGCCGCGGCGAGGTCATATGGAAACATCGCCGGCTCGGGGCAGCCCGCGGCCAGAATTTCGTCGTAAACCGCTTCGAGCTTGGCTTCGTCGCGTGCGAGCAGGGCGACGGTGGCGCCATGGCGCGCAAACGCCAGGCTGGCGGCGCGGCCGAGCCCGGAACTGGCACCGGTGACGAGGATGACGCGGCCTGCGAGCAGGTCAGGGCGAGGAGAATAGTCTTTCATAGCTGTTCGAGTAAGGCGCGAGCCGATTGTACTCCGCTCAGTGTTGCGCTTTCGAGCGTGGCGGGATAAGGACCGGCGATGTAATCGCCTGCCAGAAAAATGCGCGGGTGCGCAGTGCGGACGTCGGGGCGCGCCATGTTGGATACGCAGGCATAGGTCGCCTGCTTTTCGACGATGTGGCGGCGCCAGCGCGGCGGACCAGGGCGGGCAATCTGCTGCAACTGGGCGGCGGCCTGATCCACCCAGTCCGCAGACAGGTTCATCGCCGCGCTGGCAACCAACGCCAGCAAGCCTGGCTGGCCATGGCTCTGGCCGCGGTCGAACACGAATTGCGCGGGGCCGTTCGTCAGGGCGAACAGCGGCTTGTGCAGTCGAAAAGCCGGGTCGTATTGCATGTAGGCGGTGGCAATCGGCTGGTAGGCGTAGGCCGCCACCCCATGCAGCACGGGTTCGAGTTGCGGGATCGTGGCTGCCAGCCCTGCCAGATGCTGCGGCGCGACCGCGAGGATGACGTGGCTGTAAGCAGCCGAGCCATCGCGCGTTCCGACAGTCACGGCATCCGCCGCGGCGTCGAGCGTGGTCACCCGGCAGGGCAGGCGCACTTCGCCGCCGAGTTCGACCACCCGCGCGGCAGCCGGCGCGGGAAACAGCGCCGTCAGATCGCGGCGCGGCAGCAGCAGGTCGCTGTGATGGTTGCGGCCGCCGAAGGCGGCGCGGATCACGTCGCGGAAGACCCGGGCACTGGCCGTGTCTGGCGGCGTGTTGAGGGCGGACACGCACAGCGGATGCCACAGCAGACGATTCAGTTTTTCGGGCTGGCTGCGGGTGAGCTGGCTGACGCTCAGATGGTCCGCCGCGTCCGGGTTGTTCAGCAAGCCATGCGCCCAGCGGGCGGCGCCCAGCTTGTCGCGCCAGCTTAAGCCCTGGGCGCCGAGCAGGCCCGCCAGCAAATGCAGCGGGGCGGGCAGGCGCGGGCAGGCCAGGCTGAAATCGGGCGGCTGGTCAAGGGTGAGCGGCAGGCGCCACAAGCCCTCATGCGTCGCGGCCGGTTGCAGGCGGGCGATCAGCTGCAGCGTCTGTTCATACGCGCCGAGCAGAATGTGCTGACCGTTGTCGAGCCGCTGACCCTCGAGTTCGACTGCGCGGGCGCGTCCGCCCAGGGTGCGGCCGGCCTCAAACAGCGTGACGGCCACGCCCACTTCGGCCAGCGTCAGCGCGGCAGCACAGCCCGCCCAGCCGCCGCCGACAACGGCCACGCAAGACTTCATGCAAACAGCCAGGTCTTGCCGGCCAGCCACAGCTTGCGCATCGGCGTGAGCGAGACGCGTGCGCGCAGCACGGGGAAATGGTCGCGGCGAATTTCGTCCAGCAAGGTGCGGTAAATCGCCGCCATCACCAGCCCGGGGCGCTGCGCCTTGCGCGCGCTGGCGGGCAGGGCGGCGACCGCGCTGTCGTAATGCGCGCTGGCGCGCTCGAACTGGAACTGCATCAGCGCCTGGAATTCGGGCGTGCTGCGGCTATTCAGGATGTCGGCCTCGGCGACGCCGTAGCGTGCCAGTTCATCCTGCGGCAGGTAAATGCGCCCGCGCCGCGCGTCCTCGCCGACGTCGCGGATGATGTTGGTGAGTTGAAACGCGAGCCCCAGTTCGTGCGCGTAGCGGCGGATGTCGCGGTCGTCTTCGCTACGCGGCCCACCGAAAATCGCTGCCGCGACTTCGCCCACCACGCCCGCGACGCGGTAGCAGTAGAGGTTGAGCGACTTGAAATCGGGATAGCGCAGATAGTCGAGATCCATCGCCATGCCGTCGACGATTTCCAGCAGCAGGGCGGCAGGGGCGTTGCGGCCCTGTGGGGTGTCGAGCAGTGCGCGGGTCGCCGGATGCTCCGGCACACCTGCCGCAAAACGGCCGATTTCAGCGCGCCACCAGTCGAGCTTGGTCTCGGCTATCTGGCGCTCATGGCATTCGTCCACCACGTCGTCGAGCTCGCGGCACAGCGCGTAAAACGCGGTGATCGCGCGCCGTGTGTCAGGCGGCAGAAAGACGAAGCTGTAGTAGAAGCTGGAGCCGCTGGCCGCGGCGCGATCCTGGCAATATTGATGGGCGTCCATGTTCAGAAAATTGCGCGTCCGAGCATAACGATCCAGTCTTTTTTGGTGAGCACCGGCCGGTTGTGGAAGACACAGCCGGGGTCGGCGTGGAGCTTGCGCAGGATGGTTTCGCCGCCGAGGATGGTCACGCGCAGCTCAAGGCCGACGCGCCCCTTCAGGTGCCGGCCGAGGGGCGCGCCGGCCTGCAATAATTTGCGTGCGCGCTCGATCTGCTTGTGCATCATCATGTGCCACAGGCCGCGCGTGTCGCCCCGGGCGATCTGCGTTTCGCCGACATGGTGCGCGTCCAATTCGTCCTGCGGCAGATAGATGCGGTCTTTCCGGTAATCGACCGCGATGTCCTGCAGAAAGTTGATCAGTTGCAGGCTGCTGCAAATGGCGTCGGAATAGGCCAGGTGGCGCGGATCGTGGTCGCCGTATAGATGCAGCATCAGGCGCCCCACCGGGTTGGCCGAGCGGCGGCAGTAGTCCATGACCTCGCCGAAACTGGCGTAACGGGTTTTTTTCACGTCTTGCGCGAAGGCGGATAACAGGTCGCGAAACGGTGAAATCGGTATGGCGTGATCGCGGATGGCTGCCGCCAGCGGAACAAAAACCGGGTGGTGGGAGGGCTCGCCGCGTTCGATGCGGTCGAGTTCGGCGTGGTAGGCCGCCAGCTGTTCCAGACGCGTGGCTGCGGAGGCATCGCCTTCATCGGCAATGTCGTCCGCACTGCGGGCGAACCGGTAGATGGCCTCGACTGGTCGGCGCAGCCGTTTCGGCAGCAACCAGGACGCAACTGGGAAATTTTCGTAGTGTTCGACCGGCACCGGCAACAAAAAAAGGAATGGGAATAATGACTTAGGTGGGATGTCGTGTCGGCTTGGGTGACAGCATCGTATTGATTATATTACACTTATTAGATGATAGTTTTGCGGCCAAGCCGCGAGAGTGGCGGAATTGGTAGACGCACTGGATTTAGGTTCCAGCGCCGCAAGGCGTGGGGGTTCGAGTCCCCCCTCCCGCACCATCGGTTTTTTGCACTACACCCATCCTCAATTCAGCCAGGAAGTATTTTGATGCAAGCAAATCTTGAAGTTCTCGAAGGACTGGTCCGCCGCCTGGACATCAGCGTGCCCATGGACCCCCTGGAAACCGAAGTGCAAACCCGCCTCAAGCGACTGGCACGCAACGTCAAGATGCATGGTTTCCGCCCCGGCAAGGCGCCGCTCGCCACCGTGGCGCGTCAGCACGGTCCGGGCATGCGCCAGGAAGTGCTGGGCGAAACCCTGCAGGCCCGCTTTGGCGAGGCGGTGCAGGCGCACCAGTTGAAAATTGCGGGCTACCCGCGATTCGAGCCGAAAGCGGGGCAGACTGACACGACAGAAATGACGTTCAGCGCCAGCTTCGAGGTCTATCCTGAAGTGAAGATCGACGACCTGAGTACGGCCAGGATCAGCCGTCCTGTCGTGGACCTGGGTGAAGCCGAGGTGGCGAAGACGCTGGAAGTGTTGCAAAAGCAGCGCCGTACCTTTGAAACCACCGACCGCGCAGCGGCAACGGATGACCTGGTCAAGTTCGATTACCAGGGGACGGTCGATGGCGCAGCGTTCGAGGGCGGCCAGGGCGAAGACTTCGCCGCAGTCATCGGCGAAGGCCGTCTGCTGCAAGAGTTCGAGCAGAACCTCATCGGCACCAAGGCTGGCGACAGCAAGGGCTTCGACCTGACCTTCCCGGCTGAGTACCCCGCCAAGGATCTCGCCGGCAAGGTCGCGCATTTCGAAGTGCAGGTCAAAGACGTGCAGGCCCCTGTGCTGCCGCCGGTGGACGCGGAATTTGCCAAGGCGCTGGGGGTCGAGGGCGGCGACGTCGAGAAACTCAAGGCCGAGGTAAAGTCCAACCTGGAACGCGAAGTCAAACGTCGCGTGCAGGCGAAATTGAAAGAGCAGGCGATGGAACTGTTGTTGCAGAAGAGCACGCTGGATCTGCCGCAAAGCCTGGTGGCGGTTGAAACCGAGCGTTTGATGAAAATGACCGAAGCCGATATGCAGTCGCGCGGGGTTCATACTGTTAAGCTTTCTGCCGATATGTTCACCGGGCAGGCTGAACGCCGCGTGCGCCTCGGGCTGATCCTGGCCGAGATCGTGCAGGCGCACAAATTGGTGGCACAGCCCGAGCAGATTCGTGCCCTGATCGCCGAGCAGGCGCAAAGCTACGAAGACCCGGATCAGGTGGTGCAGTGGTACTACCAAAGCCCGGAACGGATGCACGAGATCGAGTCCCTGGCGCTGGAAGAGAATGTGGTAGCATGGGTTGCAGGTCAGGCCCAAGTGGAAGACGTGACAACCTCCTTTGAAGAACTGATGGGACGTGCCTGATGCACATTGATTTTGAACGCGGTATTTCCAATTCGCAGTCCTTCGAGCCGCAGGGTTTGGGGCTGGTGCCCATGGTCGTCGAGCAAAGCGGCCGGGGCGAGCGTGCTTACGACATCTACTCGCGCCTGCTCAAGGAGCGGGTTATTTTCCTGGTGGGTCCGGTGAACGATTCGACGGCCAATCTGGTGGTCGCGCAGATGCTGTTTCTGGAGTCGGAAAACCCCGACAAGGACGTCTACTTCTACATCAACTCGCCCGGCGGATCAGTTTCGGCCGGCCTGGCGATCTACGACACCATGCAATTCATCAAGCCGGACGTGTCCACCCTGTGCATTGGCCAGGCGGCCAGCATGGGCGCGTTCCTGCTGACCGCGGGCGCCAAGGGCAAGCGTTTCTGCCTGCCCAACTCGCGGGTGATGATTCATCAGCCCTTGGGCGGTTTTCAGGGACAGGCGTCGGACATCGCCATCCACGCCAAGGAAATTCTGTATTTGAAATCCCGCCTTAACTACATGCTCGCCAAACACACCGGGCAGAGCATGGAAGTGATCGAGCGTGACACCGACCGCGACAACTTCATGAGCGCGGACGAATCGGTGAGTTATGGGCTGATCGACAAGGTGCTGACCAGCCGCATCGAAGCATCAGGCAATTAAGCAAGGAATGGCTATGGCAGACAAAGGCTCGAGCGACAAACTTCTTTACTGCTCCTTCTGCGGCAAAAGCCAGCACGAGGTGCGCAAGCTGATTGCTGGGCCATCGGTATTCATCTGTGATGAATGCGTCGAGCTTTGCAATGACATCATCCGCGAGGAAATTCAGCAGGCCGACATTCAAAAGAGCGGTGGTTCCGACTTGCCGACGCCGCACGAAATCAGCGGCATGCTCGATCAGTACGTGATTGGTCAGGGACAGGCGAAAAAAGCGCTGGCGGTCGCGGTCTACAACCACTACAAGCGTCTGCGCAGCAATGCCGGCACGGGCGAAGTCGAGCTGGCCAAGAGCAACATCCTGCTGATCGGTCCGACCGGTTCGGGCAAGACCCTGTTGGCGCAAACCCTCGCCCGCACGCTGAACGTGCCGTTCGTGATTGCCGATGCCACCACCCTGACCGAAGCGGGCTATGTCGGCGAGGATGTCGAGAACATCATCCAGAAGCTGCTGCAAAAGTGCGACTACGATGTCGAGAAGGCCAAGCGGGGTATTGTTTACATTGATGAAATCGACAAAATTTCACGCAAGGCCGACAACCCATCGATCACCCGCGACGTGTCGGGCGAGGGTGTGCAGCAGGCGCTGCTGAAGCTGATCGAAGGCACCACCGCCTCGGTGCCGCCGCAGGGCGGGCGCAAGCATCCGAACCAGGAATTTGTCCAGGTCGACACCAGCAACATCCTGTTCATTTGCGGCGGTGCGTTCAGCGGGCTGGAAAAAGTGATTCGCGGCCGCACCGAAAAAGGCGGCATCGGCTTCGGCGCTCAGGTCAAGAATGTCGACGATACCAAGCGCGATGTCGAACTGCTGCATCAGGTCGAGCCCGAAGATCTCATCAAATACGGTCTGATCCCTGAATTTGTCGGACGTTTGCCGGTTGTTGCAACCTTGGATGAGCTGGACGAGGCCGCGCTGGTGCAGATTTTGACCGAGCCGAAGAATGCGCTGACCAAGCAGTTCATCAAACTGTTCAAGATGGAAGGCGTCGATCTCGAATTCCGCGAGGATGCCCTGAATGCCATCGCCAAGCGCGCGCTGGCGCGCCGCACAGGCGCACGTGGCTTACGTTCGATCATTGAGCACGCATTGCTCGACACCATGTACGACCTGCCTTCCCTCAAGGGGGTCAGCAAAGTGGTGGTGGACAATGGGCTGATCAGCGGTGACGGCAAGCCCTTGCTGATTTATTCCGACCAGGGCGGCGAACAGCCGCTGGCTGCCGGCGCCTGAACATGGAATGGCTGGCGGGGAACCTGTCAGCCATCTTGAAATCCGACCTATGCTCCCCAAATATGGATGAGCGTGGTTGAATGCCGCGCATCCTTTCCTCAACCCTTACCAGGAAATCATGATGAGCGACAACGTATCCAAGGAACAGGTCGATCTGCCGCTGTTGCCGCTTAGGGACGTGGTGGTGTTTCCCCACATGGTCATCCCCTTGTTTGTCGGCCGGCCCAAATCGATCAAGGCGTTGGAAACCGCGATGGAATCCGGCAAGAGCATCCTGCTGGTCGCGCAAAAAACAGCCGCCCAGGACGACCCCACGCCGGAAGATCTGTATGACACCGGCAGCGTCGCCACCGTGCTGCAGATGCTGAAGCTGCCCGACGGCACCGTCAAGGTGCTGGTGGAGGGCAACCAGCGCGCCCGCGTGCTGGACGTCACCGATGTCGACACCCATCTCACCGCACGTGCCGAAATCCTGCCCGCCGAGGGCGAGGAACTGGTTGAGGTGGAAGCGATGCGTCGCGCCCTGCTGACGCAGTTCGACCAGTACGTCAAGCTGAACAAAAAGATCCCGCCGGAAATTCTCACCTCGCTGTCAGGTATCGACGAGGGCGGCCGCCTGGCCGACACCATCGTGGCGCACCTGCCGCTGAAGCTGGAACAGAAGCAGGAAGTGCTGGAGATGATCGGCGTCAATAAGCGCCTGGAGCATTTGCTCGGCCTGTTGGAAGGCGAACTCGACATCCTGCAGGTGGAAAAGCGCATCCGCGGCCGCGTCAAGCGGCAGATGGAGAAGAGCCAGCGCGAGTATTACCTGAACGAACAAGTCAAGGCGATCCAGAAGGAGCTGGGCGACATCGAGGAAGGCGCCGAGCTGGAGGAGCTGGAAACGCGCATCAAGCAGGCCAGCATGTCCAAGGAGGCCGAAGCCAAGGCCATGGGCGAGCTGAAAAAGCTGCGCATGATGTCGCCGATGTCGGCCGAGGCTACCGTGATCCGCAGCTATATCGAGGCGATGGTCGGCCTGCCGTGGAAGAAAAAAACCAAGATCAGCAAGGATCTGGTCAAGGCTGAGCGCGTGCTCGACGAAGATCACTATGGCCTCGACAAGGTCAAGGAACGCATCCTCGAATACCTCGCAGTGCAGCAGCGCGTCGACAAGGTGAAAGCACCGATCCTGTGCCTGGTCGGGCCGCCCGGTGTCGGCAAGACTTCGCTCGGCCAGTCGATCGCGCGCGCAACCAACCGCAAGTTCGTGCGCATGGCGCTGGGCGGCGTGCGCGACGAATCTGAGATTCGGGGCCACCGTCGCACCTACATCGGCTCGATGCCGGGCAAGATCCTGCAAAGCCTGACCAAGGTCGGGGTGCGCAACCCGCTGTTCCTGCTCGATGAAGTCGACAAGATGGGGCAGGACTTCCGCGGCGATCCATCGTCGGCGCTGCTGGAAGTGCTCGATCCCGAGCAGAACCACACCTTCCAGGATCATTACATCGAGGTCGAGTACGACCTGTCGGATGTGATGTTCGTCGCCACCGCCAACTCGCTCAATCTGCCCGCGCCGCTGCTGGACCGGATGGAAGTGATCCGCCTGTCGGGCTACACCGAGGACGAGAAAATCAATATCGCTTTGCGTTACCTGGTGCCCAAGCAGCTCAAGGTCAACGGCATCAAGGAAACCGAGCTTGCCATCGCCGAGTCGGCCATCCGCGACATCGTGCGTTACTACACGCGCGAAGCCGGCGTGCGCAGCCTCGAGCGGGAAATTTCGAAAATCTGCCGCAAGGCGGTCAAGGCCTTGCTGCTGAAGAAGCAGTCGACCCGAATCTCGGTCACGTCACGCAATCTGGAGAAATACCTCGGCGTGAAGCGCTTCAGCTTCGGCGTCGCCGAACAGAACAACCAGGTGGGGCAGGTGACGGGTCTGGCGTGGACCGAGGTGGGCGGCGAATTGCTGACCATCGAGGCAGTCGCGTTGCCGGGGCGTGGCAAGATGACCACGACGGGCAAGCTCGGCGAGGTGATGCAGGAGTCCATCCAGGCTGCGCTGTCCGTGGTGCGCTCGCGTGCGCGCAAGCTGGGGATACAGGATGATTTCTACCAGAAGCGTGACATCCACATCCACCTGCCGGAAGGCGCAACCCCGAAAGACGGCCCGTCAGCCGGTGTCGCCATCTGCACGTCGATGGTGTCGATCCTCACCGGGATTCCGGTGCGGGCCGATGTGGCGATGACCGGCGAGATCACCTTGCGAGGCGAGGTGTTGCCGATTGGCGGGCTGAAGGAAAAGCTGCTGGCCGCGCATCGCGGCGGCATCAAGACGGTGTTGATCCCGCAGGAGAACGTCAAGGACTTGACCGAGATCCCTGACAACATCAAGAACAAGCTCGACATCCATCCAGTCAAGTGGATTGATCAGGTGCTTGAATTGGCACTGGAACGTGTGCCAGAGCCCTTGCAGGATGAACCTGAAGCAGATGCTCCAGCAATCGCTGTGCCAGAAGAGAAAAAAACCACTGCCACGGCAATCAAGCACTGAGTGGTTTTCAGGCACGCTCCGGAATCCCGCGCCAGTCGCGGGATTTTTTTGTGGTGCGCCCGGGGGGGCGCACTCACTTGGAGGTGAAAGTCCCCTACTCGCCCGACAAGGGGAAGAGGGGAAGAGTTAGCTGAACGGCAAGGGTGTTCTGGGAGACTGGAAATCTGGAGGAAGCCGAAGGCAAAGCGCTGGTCTGACGAACAGGAAGCGGATACGAGGCG
>JBAQND010000210.1:0-5098 GCA_049303455.1 Thiobacillus sp. | reverse complement strand
TCTGCATGGGGCTTATGGCATCCGTGAAATCCTTACCGCACTGGGCTGGTTAACACCGGAGCGACGCACCCCCTTCCAGGCTGGCGTTCTAGCCTTGCATGATCGCAAGACAGAACTGCTCTTCGTGACCCTTGATAAGCGAGAAGGCTTCCACGAGCGCATCGCCTATCGCGATTACGCCATCAGTCCTGAACGCTTCCACTGGCAATCTCAAAACAGCGCTAGCCCAAATACCGCAGCAGGGCGTCGTTACTTAGAGAGCCCTGGCAATGAGTGGAGCTTTCAACTATTCGTGCGCCGCTCGAAAGGGGAAGCCTATCGGGCGTGTGGGCCAGTCACATTGGAGCGTTCAGAAGGTGAGCGTCCAATGACTGTCTATTGGAAATTGGTTGTGCCTTTGCCTGTACGGCTTTTCCAGGAATTCAGCATCCTCCGCGGTGAGTAATCATCATCGCGAGGCCCGGGGTAACCTGCTGCGTGCTCGTGCCCCGCGGCGCGATGACATGTTGGTTGTTTACCAACACCCCGGGTATTGGCAAGGCCGCATGGTCTACCAGGCACACCGACAGACACACTGGAATGATAGATTGGCTAGACCAGAAATATCTGCGGCCAGCAGACCCGTACCATGACACCCCCTTCGACACCGCCACCGCCTTATCCCATGACCGCTCGGTGGTGGAAACCCGCGCCGGTAGCGGCAAGACCTGGCTGCCGGCTTCACCGTTTGGCTCACCTGTCCAGACAATCCTGACGCGATAACCATTTGATTGATAAAGAACAATCTGCTAATGTTTCATTAGCGTGTTGTTATAGACACTAATTCGACAGATTAGGCGCTTCAATAAATGGCTATTCGCAAACCCTTTGAAATCCCCTTGCGCGAGGTGCAAAAGCGCATGGCGCTGGAAAACCCGTGGTGGGTGGCGGGGGCGGGTATCGACCCCGAGCGGCGGGGGTGGCCGCGACGCGCCTATTTCGGGCCGTTCATGCGGCTGGTGCGGGAAGTGGCGGTTCACCGCGCGGTGGTGCTGATCGGGCCGCGCCGGGTGGGCAAGACAGTGATGCTCGCGCAGGCGGTGCAGGCCTTGCTGGACGAGGGCGTCGCGGGAATCGACATTCTTCAGCTGTCGCTGGATACGCCGCTGTATTCCGGGCGCTCGCTGGAAGGTCTGGTGCGCACGTTTATCGATCTGCACCGGCACGATCCGGCACGCCGTCTGTGGGTGTTTTTCGACGAAATCCAGTATGTGAAGGACTGGGAAGTTCACCTGAAATCGCTGGTGGACACGTTTCGCCAGATTCGTTTTGTGGCGAGCGGCTCGGCGGCGGCGGCATTGCGAATGAAAAGCCGTGAATCGGGCGCGGGCAGGTTTACCGATTTCATGCTTCCGCCGCTGACGTTCGCCGAATACCTGCAATTCGCCGGACGCGAGGAGGCGCTGATTATCGAGTCGCCGGGCGACGGCGCATTGCCCCAGTATCGCGCGACGTCGATTGAGGACCTGAACCAGGAGTTCATCCATTATCTGAACTTCGGCGGTTTTCCCGAGGCGGTGATGAATCCGGCGGTGCGGGCGAACCCATCGCGTTTTCTGCGCGAGGACATTGTCGAGAAGGTGCTGTTGAAAGATTTGCCCAGCCTGTATGGCATCAGTGATACGCAGGAACTGAACCGTTTTTTCAACGTGCTGGCCTACAATACGGGCGACGAGGTCAGCCCGGAAAACCTGTCGCGGGATACGGGCATAGGCCGCGCCCGGCTGATGGATTATCTGGAATATCTGGAAGCGTCTTTTCTCATCAAACGGATGCACCGGCTGGATGAGAATGCCCGGCGGATGAAGCGCGCCCGTACCTTCAAGGTGTACCTCACCAACCCTTCGATACGCGCCGCGCTGTTTGGTTATGTCGATGCGCACGACGAGGCCGATGTGGCGACCTCGCGCAATGTGATCGGATCGCTGGCGGAAACAGCGGTGTTCAGCCAGTGGCTGCACAGCACCCGCACCATCGAGTCGCTGCACTACGCCCGCTGGAAGCAGGGACGCAGCGATCTGGAAGTCGATCTTGTGTCGCTCGACCCGCGCACGCAGAAGCCGCGCTTTGCTGTGGAAATAAAATGGAGTGACGCGTGTTTCAGCGACTGGAGCCTGCTGCGTGGCATCCGCGCTCTGGCAACAGAGCACACCCTGGCTCGCCCGCCAGTTGTGACCACGCTGACCGCATCCGGAATGGGTGAAGAAAGCGGTGTCCGCATCGAGTTCATTCCAACCAGCCTGCACTGCTACACCATTGCGCGGAATGTGCTGCGCATGGAAGTTTGAACCTTCGAAACCATGCGCCTCCCCCTCGACACCGCCACCGCCCTGTCCCCCGCCCGCTCGGTGGTGGTCGAAGCCTGCGCCGGCAGCGGCAAGACCTGGCTGCTGGTGTCGCGCATGCTGCGTCTGCTGCTGGCGGGCGCCGAACCCTCGGAGCTGCTGGCGATCACCTTCACGCGCAAGGCGGCGCAGGAGATGACCGACCGCCTGCACGCGTGGCTGCGCGTGCTGGCGCTGGAAGACGACGCGACGGTGCGCGATTTTTTGCGCGAGCGGGCGGTGCCGGAGGACGAGATCGACGCGCTGCTGCCGCGCGCGCGCGGGCTGCTGGAGACGGTGCTGACCGCGCAGCCGGGGCCGACGGTGACGACTTTTCACGGCTGGTTTCTCGATCTGCTGAAACGCGCGCCGCTGGAGGCCGGGCTGCCGTGGGGCGCGCCGCTGCTGGAGCGCCCCCGGCAACTGCAGGATGAGGTGCGCGACCGCCTGCTGATGAAGTGGGCGGGCGCGCCCGAATCATCAGAAGGCGCTGCGCTGCTGGCCTTGCTGGCCGACATTGGCGAGCACAATCTGCGCGCGCTGCTGAAGCGCTTTGTCGATGCCCGCGCGGAATGGTGGGCGTATACCGACGAGGCGCCCGACCCGGTGGCGCATGCGCTGGAACACCTGAAACCGGGCCTGCGCCCCGATCTGGAGTGCGATCCGGTGGCGGCATTCTGGGCCGACGAGCTGATGGCGGCGCGGGTGAAGCGGGTGGGCTTTGCGCTGGAAAAGGGCGGCAAGAGCGAACGGGCGCGCGCGCCCGAAATCCAGCGCAGCCTGGGCCTGCCGCCCGACGACGCGCATGCCGCGCTGATGAAGCACCTGATGACGGCGGGCAAGCGGCGCAAGAAGCAGGCGACCCGGGAACTGGAAAAAGCGCTCGGCGCCGAATTCGACACCTACCTGCGCGACCTCGACACGCTGGAAACCGCGCTGGAAACCGTCGCCGCGATCCAGGCCGACCAGCGCATCTGGGCGCTCAACCGTCACGGCCTGCTGCTCGGCCACGCGCTGCTGGCGGCCTATCAGGACGCCAAGGCGCAGCAGGGGGTGATCGACTTCGCCGATGCCGAATGGCAGGCCTGCCGCCTTTTGCGCAGCGAGGAGCATGCGCCGGCGCTGGCGCTGAAGCTGGACGCGCGCTACCGGCATCTTTTGCTCGACGAATTCCAGGACACCAATCCGCTGCAGTGGCAGGCGCTTTCGACCTGGCTGCTGGAAGCGCGCGGCGCCGACAGCGCGATGACGGTGTTCATGGTGGGCGACCCCAAGCAGGCGATCTACCGTTTCCGCCGCGGCGAGGCGCGGGTGTTCGGCGCGGCGGCGGATTTTCTGCGTGCGCATTTCGACGCCGCGCGCTTCAGCACCGACATGACGCGGCGGCTGGCGCCGGCGGTGGTCGCGGCGATCAACCCGGTGTTCGCCGGCGTGGCGGGCTTTGCCGGGCACACGCACGCGCCGGAACACGCAAGCCGCCCGGGCGCGCTGCGCTGCCTGCCGGTCACGGTTGAAAAATCCGAAGCCGAAGCGGTCGACGGCCTGCCCCACACGGGGACTATGCGCAACCCGCTCATCACGCCGCAGCCGGAAGCCGACGACCGCGCCGTGCACGCGGAGGCGCGGCAGTTTGCCCGGGTGCTGCGCGACGAGGTGCTGGGGCGCTGGGGGGTAACGGACAAAGCCGGCGCCCTGCGCGCGGCGCGGCCCGGCGACGTCATGGCGCTGGTGCGGAAGCGCACCCACCTGCACCTGTACGAACGCGAGCTGGAAGCCGCGCGCATCCCCTTCATCACCTCGCGCCGCGGCGGCCTGCTGCACGCGCTGGAGGCGCAGGACGTGATCGCGCTGATCGAAACCCTGCTGCTGCCGCACGCCGACCTGAAGCTCGCGCACGTGCTGAAGTCCCCGGTCTTCGGCTGCAGCGACGACGACCTGCTGCGGGTGTTCGCGCCCGACCCCGCCGACGCCACGCGCGGCTGGGAGCGCCTGATCGTTCTGGCCGCCGAACCCGGCTGCCCCGCGACGCTCGCGCGCGCGGCGCATCGGCTGACCCGCTGGCGCACCCACTGCGGCACCCTGCCGGCGCACGACCTGCTCGACCGCATCTACTTTGAAGGCGATGTCGAGGCGCGCTACGCAGCCGCCGTGCCGGAGGCGATGCGGCCGCAAGTGGCGGCCAACCTGCGCGCCTTCATGCAGTTGGCGCTGACGCAGGATGCCGGGCGCTATCCCACGCTGGCGGGCTTCGTCCGCGAGCTGGCCAGCCTCGCCGACGACGCCGACGCCGCGCCCGGCGAGGGACTCGCGGCCGACGGCGAAAACGCGGTGCGCCTGTTGACCATCCATGGTGCCAAGGGGCTGGAAGCGCCGATCGTCTGGCTGCTGGGCGGCAGCGACCATGCGCGCGGCGACAGCTACGCGGTGCTGGCGCCGTGGCCGCCCGACGCGCCACGGCCGGTGCACTTTTCGCTGTTCGGCAAAGCGGAGGATCGGGGCACGGCACGGGAAGACTGGTTTCAGGAAGAGACCGACCTCGCGCAGCGCGAATCCGACAACCTCTTGTATGTGGCGCTGACCCGCGCCGCGCAGGGGCTGATCGTGAGCGGCGACGCCAGCAAGAACGCCTGGCTGGCGCGCGTCGACGCGGCCTGGCAAGGCCTGGGCCTGCCGGCTGACCTGCCGCTTGCAGCCGCCGAGGCCACCAGCCCCCCCGCCGCCCCGGTCCGCATCGA
>JBAQND010000209.1:0-3999 GCA_049303455.1 Thiobacillus sp. | reverse complement strand
TCCGCTGCCGCTCGACGGACTGCGGCTGGGAAGGCAATCTGCGCGTGAAGCGGCATCTCTGGTTGATGCAGGGCCCGTGGTGAGCGGCATGACAGCCTACGCATGGCAGCTGCAGCTGAACGCCGTGGCGACCATAGGCAGCGGCAAGGTAGGGTTCACCCGGACCGGCAAGCAATCCAGCGGCCAGCCAGAACACATCGGCGGCATGCGTGGCGTGGTGGAACGCAACACCATGCGCTACTACCTCGCCATCGACGCCTATCTTGGCGCCTTGGCCACCGCGCCGCCGCTGCAGCTCCAGAAACGCCTGCAAAGCTGGTTCAGCGCCACCGAGCAATATCCCCGCCAATTGCGCGAAGTCGACCGAGCCGCCTATATGGCCATGAAACGGAGTGAATATCTGCGTCAGCAGACATCGCAGTAAGTGTCCACAAAACGCCGGGCTGAGCGGAAACGACGACCGAGCCGCCCGGGGAGGCGCGGGCTCGATGTTGAACGGGTTTGATCTGCTGCGGAGGCGCTACTTCAACCGATGCCGAAACGCTTGTTTGTACTGTGACAGGTACATTTTTATAATCGAAAAGGAACGTAATGTAATGAATTTTCTCGGCGCAATCATCCTGGTGGCATTGTTTCTGCTGGGCGTTTTCACCCTGATCAACTGGCCGGTACTCATCGAGCCCGCCACGCTGTCATTCGTGGCATTCGATATCGTGGGTCCGCTGGGCGTGATCCTGCTTGGCGTCACGCTGGTCCTGGTGTCGCTATTCGTCCTCTATGCCCTGGCGCTGCGCACCAACATGTTGATGGAGTCGCGCCGTCACAATCAGGAACTGCAGGCGCAGCGGAAACTGGCGGAAAGTGCCGAAACCTCGCGCATCAATGAACTGCGCACGCAGATCGAGCAGGAGTTTGCGCAATTGCGCGGGGTGATTCTGGCTGTCGACACGCGCATGGACACGGTGACGCAGTCGACCAAGCAATCCATCGACGAGGCCGCCAACAGCCTGGCCGCCCTGGTCGGCGAGATGGACGACAAGATCGACCGCGCGCTCGCGCGATAAGATTCGAACCCTTGCAACCGACCGCGGTTTCAAGGGAGTCGGGAGGTCGGTCCCGTGCCAGGCACACCCCTGCAAGGGCGCCGGCATTCAGTCCCGGGTGAGGGCGAAGCGGGCCACGCCAACCATCACGGCGTGCTGGTTGTCGTGACCTAAGCTCACAGCCAGTACTCCCAGACCCGGGCGAACCATTCCTTCACGCGCAGATCGAGCGCGCGGCGCCGCCACTGCTCGAGCGTGATGGTCTCGGACGGCCACCAGGTCCCTGTCGAACATCGTCTGCACCTGTTGGCCAAAGTCCGCCCCCAGCACCACCGCATTCAACTCGTAGTTGTGCAGGAAACTGCGCCAGTCGAGGTTGGTCGAGCCGACCGTGGCCCAGACGCCGTCGATCAGCGCGGTCTTGGAATGTAGGATCACGCCCTGCCGCTCATGGATTTTCACCCCCGCGCGCAGCAGCCGGTCGTAGTAGTTGCGGCCGGCATGGAACACCAGCCAGGAGTCGGTCTGGCTGGGCAGGATCAGGGTCACGCCGACGCCGCGCCCGGCGGCCGCTTCGAGTGCGTCGAGCAGTTGCGGATCGGGGGCGAAATAGGCGTTGGTGAGATTCACGCTGACTTCGGCGCTGGTGATGGCAGACAGCAGCGTGGCATAGATCAGGCTGAAAGGCTCGTCGGGCGAACTGCCGATCGCGCGCACCACGTGCGGGCCCGTGTGTTCGAGGGGCGGGAAGTAGTTCTTCTCGGGCAGCGGCTCGCCCTTCTGCTTTTCCCAGGTCGCGAGGAACAGCTTCTGCAACTCGGCCACCACCGGCCCCTGCAGTTGCGGGTCGGTGTCGCGCCACGCCACACCGCCGTCGGGCCGGCGACGCGAGTGACGGCTGAACGAGCCGCCTGAGTAGACGCTGCTGATGTTGATGCCGCCGAGAAACGCCGTGTGCCCGTCGACAATCAGCAGCTTGCGATGGTCGCGTTGATTCAGGGTCCATTCCTTGCGCGACATCAAGGGATTGATGGGATTGAATTCGAGCACCTGCACGCCGCTGTCGGTCAGTTGCTGGAAGAAGGCCGCGGGCGTGCCGAGGGTGCCCATGCTGTCACGGATGAGGTTGACCTGAACACCCTGCGCCTGCTTGGCGATGAGGGCCTGCGCAAAGCGCTGGCCGACCTCGTCGTCGTCCAGGATGTAGGTTTCCATGTTGATGTGGTCTTGCGCCGCCTGGATGGCGGCGTACATCGCTTGGTAGGTGGCCGGGCCGTCCTGCAGCAAGCGCACCTGGTTGCCGGTGGTCAGCGGGCTGCCGACAATGGCCGCTGCCATCAAGCTGGTCGAGGATCGCCTTGCTGCGCGCAACGGATAACGGCCCGCCCGCGCTTTCAAGTTGCACGGGCGGGCCGGGGCGTCGCGCCAGGTCGGGAACGATGGTCTGCAGGCTGCAGCAGCCGGCCAGCACGAATAGAAAAGTCGCTGGCCAATGCCGCAGATACGGCAGCCAACGCGCCGAATTCAGCGTCGTTAAAACCATCAAACCCCCATCAAGGCGCACGGCTGTAGGGTCACATTAGCCTGACCTTAGCACGCAACAAGTCGTTACAGCCGTCCCATCAACAGCAGGATGATGACAATAATCAGCACCAAACCCAGGCCGCCGCTGGGACCGTAGCCCCAATTCTTGCTATGCGACCAGCGCGGAACGGCGCCGAGCAGCATCAGGATCAGGATGACCAACAGTATCGTTCCCAACATCAGGCGTTCCTCGAATGGATGGGTGGATTCAGTTCGCTTCCGGCACCACGATTACCGTGGTTTGATCGCCTGTCTCACCGGTTTTGCCCTGGACACCCTCGTTGCCCTGATAGACGGTTGCGCCCTGGCTGCCGGTTTCGCCGGTTGCACCCTGGTAACCGGTTGCACCCTGGCTGCCGGTCTCGCCCTGCGGACCCGCGGGGCCGGGCACCGCGACAGGCGTGGCGGGCACAGTGACGACGGTCGGTTTGTCACAGGCGGCCAGGCTGAGCGTTGCGAGCAGGGCGGAAATCAGTAGCGTATGGTTCATGGTCAATCCTTTTAAAGTGGTCAATCGTGGCACGAAGGGCATCAGGCCGTCCGCGAGAAACCGGCTCGACTTAGATGTCGCACCCGGTAGATCAGCAGCTTAAGTGAACGCCGCGCGCCGTTCAGTGCGCTGGCGAACATGGAGACGATTTATCGCATGAAGGGCCAAAAAGCTCGCTATGTAGCCCCCTCTGCAAAATTCACCCAACGCCCCCGCCAGCAACCCCAAGCGAAAGCCCCGCCGCCGCTTGCCGGAGCGGATTCGCACGCAGAAACGCAGCCAACAGCGCCACGAATAACGGGCGCAATAAAAGGGCCTTCAAGCCCAGACGGACCATCGCCCGCAGCAACCAGCGCAGGTTGTAGCCAGCGGCGCAGAGCACCGCATGCAACGCGTCGCCGAGTTGCCCCTGAAGCCAGCACCGGTCCATGCGGTTATCCGACTTCAAATGCCCAATCGCCGGTTCCACGCCAGCGGCTGCTTGAGCCAGCGGCGCTGTTGCCTGGTCAGCGACTTGTACTTGCCCCCGGTGGATGATCTCGACACCGGGGTTGTCTTCATCAACGCCGCGATAGCCCAGATCGACAACGACCTGCTTCGGCGCCTTGCCGGTGTCCTCCAGCAGAATCGCGGTCTGCTCCAGTTGCCGGTCGAGGATGTGCCCGTCGTATGGATTCCCCGGAAAGGTTCGCGCGCCGACGACCAGCCCGCTCTTGTGGGTGACGGCAATGCTGGCCTTGACGCCGAACTCGTAGGGCTTCCGGGCTTTCCCTTTGCCGATGCATTCGACTTCCGGGGCATGCAGGGCATAGAGCTTGTTCTTGTCTTTCGGCTGTTGAGTGCGGATGCGTTCGGCGCGTTCCAGCAGCGTCGTCAGGCGAG
>JBAQND010000208.1:0-2465 GCA_049303455.1 Thiobacillus sp. | reverse complement strand
GGCCGGAATCGAACTGGCGACCTTCGCATTACGAATGCGCTGCTCTACCAACTGAGCTACGCCGGCGAAAAACAGCGCGCATTATAGCGGATTCGCCCGTGCGTGTGGCTGCCTACAGCGCGGCTTTGAGGCGGCTGACTACCTTTTCCTTGCCGATCAGTTCCAGCGTGGCGTCGATCGCCGGGGTCTGCGCCTCGCCGGTCACCAGCACGCGCACCGGCATCGCCAGCTTCGGCATCTTGAGGCCGTGCGCGGCCAGCGTTTCCTTGAATGCGGCGCTGATGGCGCTGCGCTCCCAGGTCAGCGTTTCGAGGCGTGCGGCCAGCTCGGCCAGCGCCGGCAGCACCTCGGGGGTGACGTGCTGCGCCAGGAGTTCGGGCGTGGGGTGCAGGGTGCGGTAGAACAGGGTGGCGGCGTCGGCGAGTTCCTCGATGGTGGCGGCGCGTTCTTTCACCAGCGCGCACACCGCCGCGAGGTTGGGGCCGTCGTCCGGATTGCCGCCATTGCGGATCAGGAAGGGGCGCATGAGCCCGGCCAGGCGCGCGTCGTCGGCCGCCTTGATGTATTGCTGGTTGAGCCAGCGCAGCTTTTCGGTGTTGAACTGCGCGGCCGACGGCGTGATGTGGTCGAGGTCGAACCACTGCACGAACTGCTCGCGGCTGAAAATCTCGGCGTCGCCGTGCGACCAGCCGAGACGCGCCAGGTAGTTGATGACCGCTTCCGGCAGGTAGCCTTCTTCGAAATACTGCATCACCGACACCGCGCCATGGCGCTTCGACAGCTTGGTACCGTCATCGCCGAGGATCATCGACAGATGCGCGTATTGCGGCACCTCGGCGCCCAGCGCGCGCAGAATGTTGATCTGGCGCGGCGTGTTGTTGACGTGGTCGTCGCCGCGAATGACATGGCTGATCTGCATGTCCCAGTCGTCGACCACCACGCAGAAGTTGTAGGTCGGGGTGCCGTCGCCGCGCGCGATGATGAGATCGTCGAGCTCGGCGTTGGAAAACTCGATGATGCCCTTGACCAGATCGTTCCATGCCACCGTGCCCTCGGTGGGATTCTTGAAGCGCACCACCGGCTGCACGCCGGAAGGCGGAACCGGCAGCGCCTTACCGGCTTCGGGACGCCAGCGGCCGTCGTAACGCGGCTTTTCACCGCGCGCGCGCTGCGCTTCGCGCATCGCGTCGAGATCCTCGGCGCTGCAGTAGCAGTGATAGGCCTGGCCGTTTTCCAGCATCTGCTCGAGCACTTCCTTGTAGCGGTACAGGCGCTTGGTCTGGTAGATCGGGCCTTCGTCGTGGTTGAGGTCGAGCCAGGCCATGCCGTCGAGAATCGCCTGCACCGCCTCGGGGGTCGAACGCGCGATGTCGGTGTCCTCGATGCGCAGAATGAACTGGCCGCCGTGATGGCGCGCAAACGCCCACGAGAACAGCGCGGTGCGCGCGCCGCCGATATGCAGATAACCAGTGGGGGAGGGGGCGAAGCGGGTGCGGATCATGGCAGGGCAGGGCGGAAAAAAGGGGCCATTTTACCCGGTTGGGTTTGGCGGTCCGTGTTTAATGGGCGAGCTACGTCGAAATTGACCGCGCCGGGTCGGATGTGGTTTAATTCGCGCCGCTTCGGGGCAGTTAGCTCAGCGGTAGAGCATCGCCTTCACACGGCGGGGGTCACAGGTTCAAGCCCTGTACTGCCCACCAGCCCGAACATAGTGAAATCAACCACTTACAAGAGTCCAGCCTAGTGCTGGATTTTTTGTGTCCAGAAGAAAGTAAACAGATAGTAAGCAGTAGCCCAACAAAAAGCCAAGCGCGAAGGCTGGGCGGTATGGGTGTTGCTGGGCCGGATCAGTCAGCAGGGTGGCAGCTTCGGTTTGAGAAGTATGCAAATTTGCAGACTTATCTGGTACGCGGTGCGCTGGCCTTGCGGAATTTTGGCGGTTCGTCCGATTTCGGACGCGCGGTGGCTCACCCACCAAAATAAGCATCCTCTATCGGGATCGGCATTTGCTTATGGCCGCGAACAGGCGAATGAATCCCTTCGTCCCGTGTCACGCCAGGTTAGCGTCCACTTCGCCATAGCAATAGCCGTGCCTGCCAAGCGCCATTAACCGCGCCTATGCCGCTGGGGCGAAGGTACAACCGGGCGAAGAAGGCGCAGGGTGGTACTGGCGCGAACCAGCATATGCAGAAGGCCCAAAATGGGCCATCTGCAACCACAGCAGAAAAGCTGGCAAAAGAACACGGTGTCGGAAAAAACACCGTCAAACGCGCCGGCCAATACGCCGAAGCTGTGGCCAGGTCGATGTACTTGGCGTTGGTGTCGCGGGTTTGCGGTGCGGGCTTTGCTGGCGGTTTGGCGTCCTCGAAAACTTGTGGAATTTGTTCCACACCTTTTTTTGGCCTGCCCGGAGACTCTTTCTGCCGTTCCCTCGCCGACGCCGGCATGCTCGCCAACCTTAACCC
>JBAQND010000207.1:0-2296 GCA_049303455.1 Thiobacillus sp. | reverse complement strand
CCCGTAGACACTCTGATCGAAGTCAACCGCATTCGGTTGAAGAATAAAGTTTGCTTCCGTCGTACTGGGCGGGATTGCGGACCAACGCCCAAGCCGCTGTCAGCAGCTTGCGCATGACCGCGACATTGGCCTGCATCTTCTTCTTGCCCCGATCCAGCAGGCGCTGGCGGAAGGCCTTGGCGTGCGGGTCGTGCTGGATGGCCGACAGGGCCGGCATGAACAGCGCTCGCCGCAGGTACTTGTTGCCGTGCTTGGAGATGCGCGGCGCCTTGGCCACGCTGGTGCCGGACTGGTGCAGGCGGACGTCCAGGCCGGCGTGGCAGACGCAGGCCCGGCTGCTCAGGTGGCGGGGCAGCACCATGAGTTCGCTGAGCAGGGAAACGGCGCTGGTGTCGGCGATGCCGATGACGGAAGTCAGCGCGCTGAAGGCGGCCTGCAGTTCGGCATCGGCCTGGATGAGGGCGATGGCGTCCTTGCGGACCCGCGCGATGCGTCGATCGAGCTGGGCGATGGCGCGCCGCAGATCGGCCAGCAGCGGCTTGGGGCTGACCTGGGCACTGGTCAGGGCGTGCAGGCGGTTGCGCGCGACGGTGCCGTCTTCAGTGAGCTGGGTCAGGTAGCGGCCGTAGTAGCGCAATTCCAGCAGCGCCGTGCGCGGCGGCGTCCACGGCACGAATGGCATGCGCTTGAGGAACTCCAGCAGCATGGCCGCATCCAGACGGTCGGTCTTGCTGCGCACCTGCAGGGCCTTGGCGAAGTTGTGGGCGGCCTTGGGGTTGACGACCATGACCTCGCAACCCAACTCGGCGGCGATCAGGGCCAGATCGAGGTAGTAGATACCGGTGGCCTCCACCAGCACCCGCACGGCGCCGTGGGACTTGAGACGGGCGGACAGGAAGGTCCTGATTTCAGCAGGGTCGTTGCGGATCTCGCCGGCGTCCCCCCGGCCGCGGCAGTCCAACGCGAAGGCATGCTTGCTGGCCCCGATGTCCAGGGCGAGCAGTGCGGGAGCAACGGTATCGGTCATGACTTGAACTCCGTGATCGGTGGATTAGGATTGATCCCCAGGCTCCCCGACCCCGCATCTATCGCGGCACACCCTTGTCACGCTGGCTCTCGGGCCCGGGACACTCTTCGTGCTCACGAATGGGGCGGGGAGCCGCTCTACGGACGAGGTCAGTCAAGCTGCCTCAAGGAGCGCACGGCTTCCCCTGGAAATCGTTGTCGGTATAGCCAATCCGGCAACCGATGGCCAACGTACAAGGAGCGCCCCATGGGCGCGAAGGAGCGCCGACCGCAGGGTTCGGTTTCCTCAGGTCTCGCCGATCCGGACGAATACCGCCGAGCAGCCACGGGCGACCCAGACCCGGCCTTCGCGCCAGCCCCAGTTCTGGTCCTCGACGCAGCGGGTGCCGGACACCTCGCGCGCCAGCCTCACCGGCCCGCGGAACGGCGTCTGGCATTCACGGTACTGCTGGCTATCGCTTTCGCAGCGGATCGCGCGGGACGTGGCGGGAAAATCGAGGCTTGCCGGGTCCGGCAGCGGTGGTGCTTGTGACGGCGCATCGACCAGGACCAGTCCGACGCGCATCACCCCACTGGCTGCACCGGCATGCCACCGCGATTGCGCCAAGGGGGCGCTGGCCGCGGCCGAGGTGGCCGCCAGCGGCGCACGCTCGCCCCGGCCGTAGTGGCCGGCCGAGGGAACCGACAATCCGGCCGCCATGACGCCCATCAGAGCCGCTGCCAATGCCCGGTGCCTGGATGGCCTGCTCATCATGATTCTCCCGTCATGCCGTGGTGGCGGCCGGCAAGTGCACAAGTGCAGGTGCCTGCGGTCAGCGGCGATCACCTGTCGTCCTTCGACATGAACCCTCGCCTGCCAGCCGGGAACACGTTGCCTAGGTGTGTCATCGGCCAGGATCGCCAAAGCTTGAATCGTCGGTGGTGCCTTCCGGCAATCCATCGCGGTGACGCGCCGGATCGCCGGATCTTTCGCCCTGTACGGTGACGGCACCGTCAGATCCAAGGGGGATGCCGGCGCGGGATGATCCGGACCGGCTGCCACTGCAGCGTCACCCGATGACGTTGGCTTGTATGGGGCCGCCATCACGCGTCTGCGGGCCGGATGGGCAAACTGTGCGCTGGCGCAGGTTCACCGGCAGCCGCCTGCCCCTTGCCCGGAACCGTGGCAGCGCGGTCCGGGCGGGGGAAGTCACCGGCCGGAGCCGTTAATATGGCGCGCTCCCGGTCCAACAGGCCGGAGGAACGCCGCGGTCTCGGCCGTGGCGAAATG
>JBAQND010000206.1:0-3684 GCA_049303455.1 Thiobacillus sp. | reverse complement strand
TTTTATCTTGTCCCGCTATTTATGATTCACGACACTAGTGTCGTGAGGCGAAGCTGACATGCGCATTCTCCACATCGGCAAGTTCTTCCCACCCGTCCCCGGCGGGATGGAACGCTATCTGGGCGATCTCGTGCACGCGCAACAGTCGGCCGGCGACGCGCCGGCGGTGCTGTGCCATGCGGATGCCCAGGCTGGGACACGGGACGATCCGCCCTGGCTGATGCGCTGCCCGGTCTGGTTCAGTCTGCTGTTCGCGCCGATCAGCCCGGCCTTCCCGCTCTGGCTGGCGCGCGCGATTCGCCGCCACGAGCCCGAGGTGCTGCACATGCACCTGCCGAATCCCAGTGCGTTCGCCGCGTTGGCGCTCCCCTCGGCGCGGCGCCTGCCGTGGGTCGTGCACTGGCACGCCGATGTCGAGACCGGCCGGTTTCCCTGGTCGATGCGGCTGGTTTATCCGTTTTACCAACTATTCGAGCGCGCCATGCTGGAACGCGCCGAGGCCATTGTCGTCACCTCCGCGCCTTATCTGGAAGCCAGCCGGCCGCTGCGGCCGTGGCGTCAAAAAACCCGGGTGATCCCCCTCGGTGTCGATCCGGACCGCCTGCCCGAAGTGCGGGCGGAGGGAATCGGTGGGAGCTGGCGGGGGGATGGTATGCGCGTGCTGACGATCGGCCGGCTCACCTACTACAAGGGCTTCGACACCCTGATCCGGGCGGCGGCGGATGTGCCGGGGATCGAACTGGCCATCGTCGGCGAGGGCGAGGAACGGCCGCGCCTGGAGCGCCTGCTGGACGGGCTCGGCCGGCCCGCGCACATCCGCCTGCTCGGCCAGGCCGACGATGCGGCCTGCCAGCGCCTGCTGGCGTCCTGCGACGTTTTCTGCCTGCCCTCGCGCGAGCGCACCGAGGCGTTCGGCATCGTCCTCATGGAAGCCATGCGCTATGGCAAGCCCATTGTCGCCAGCCGCCTGGCCGGCAGCGGCGTCACCTGGGTGGCGCGGGAAAACGACAACGCTGTCCTGGTGCCGCCCGACGATGCGCCCGCGCTTGCCACGGCGCTCGACAGCTTGCGGCAGGACGCCGGCCTGCGCGCCCGCCTTGGCGCAAGCGGCCGGCAGCGTTTTCTCGCCGAATTCGACATCGCCGCGTCCGCGCGCGGGCTGCGCCGGCTGTACGCCCGGATCGACCCGGAACAGGACCGCCCGGCGGCCGAAACGATCCAACGCGACCGGCTTCTGGTCGTCATCCCCGCGCTCAACGAGGCCGCCAGCATCGCCGACGTGGTCCATCGCGTGCTCGCGCTCGGCGACATCGACGCCCTGGTGATCGACGACGGCAGTCACGATGAGACCGCCCGCCTGGCGGCCGCGGCCGGCGCCGTCGTGCGGCAAGCGCCGTTGCGGCAGGGCGCCTGGGGCGCCATGCAGACCGGTATCCGCCATGCCATGCGGGAGGGTTATTCGGGCGTGGTGACAGTGGACGCGGATGGCCAGCACGAACCCGCCGAGCTTGCCCGCCTGCTGCTAGCCGCCGAAGCGGGCGCCGATGTGGTCATCGGCGCCTGTCCGGCACGCGGCAGTTTCATGCGGCGTCAGGCCTGGCGCTACTTTCGCTTTCTGACCGGATTCGCCTTTGAGGATCTGACGTCCGGTTTTCGCTTCTACAACGCCAAAGCCTGTTATCTTCTGGCGCGGGAGGAAGCGACCTTGCTCGATTACCAGGACATTGGCGTGCTGCTGCTGTTGCACCGCGCCGGCCTGCATGTGCAGGAAGTGCCGGTGGCGATGAATCCGCGACAATTCGGCGCATCGAGGATTTTCTACTCCTGGTGGAGCGTTGCCCGCTACATGGCGGAAACCACCCTGTTGTGCCTGGCACGCTGGAACACGAAACCCCGCAAAATATGAAGGAATACCACCTGCTTGTTACCGTGCTTGGCATCGGCCTCGCGCTGACCATTCTCACGCTGATTCGGCGTGACCACATCCATTTGCGGCAAGGGCTGTTCTGGACCGTTGTCGCCGTTGCCTCGCTGGTTTTCGGCATATGGCCCGGCCTGATCGACTCCCTGAGCCAGGCAGTGGGCATCGCCTACTCGCCGGCACTGCTGTTCCTGGTCGCGATCGTCGTGCTGATCCTGCGCGCGCTGTTCACCGACATCGCACTCACCCAGCTCAAGCGAGACGTGCGCCGCCTCAACCAGCGCATCGCCCTGTCCGAGTCGCGGGATGAACCGGACAGGGGTGCCGGCACGTAAAGTCAATTTGCTATAGGACGGTTTCCACCTCTGCTCCCGCCGCCCAAGCCTGCATGGGGGCGGCGCCGTCTCGATCGCCGCCCCTCATCCAGCATCCGACCAGAGATTGATTTTTTCATGCGCCGTCTGCCCCTGCTCCTGATCGCCGCTCTGCTTTCCGCCTGTGCGGCACCGCCCCCGGCACCGACGCCGCCCACCCCGATCCCCGTCCATGTGTCCAAACCGCCGCTCAAGATCGCACTGGTGCTGGGCGGCGGCGCGGCGCGGGGCTTTGCCCATATCGGCGTGATCAAGGCGCTGGAGGCCCAGGGCATCGCGCCGGACATCGTGGTGGGCACCAGCGCGGGGTCCGTGGTGGGGGCGCTCTACGCCTCCGGCATGAGCGGCTTCGAACTGCAGAGTCTGGCCCTTCAGGTGAAAGAGGACATGCTGGCGGACTGGACCCTGCCCAACCGGGGGGTGTTGAAGGGTGCGGCCTTGCAGGACTTCATCAACCAGAACGTGAAAAACCTGCCGATCCAGAAGTTGCCCAAACCCCTGGGCGTGGTCGCCACCGATCTGCAAAGCGGCGAGAGGGCGCTCTTCCGCTACGGCAACACGGGCATGGCGGTCCGCGCCTCCAGCGCCGTGCCGGGCATGTTCCAGCCGGTCGAGATCGGCGGCCGGGACTATGTGGACGGGGGCCTCACTTCGCCGGTTTCTGCCCAGTCCGCGCGCACCATGGGCGCGGACTTCGTCATCGCCGTGGACATCTCCAACGTGAGTCGCCGCGACAAGCTCACCGGCACCCTGGACGTGCTGCTGCAAACCTTCGCCATCATGGGCCATGCCATCAGCCGCCACGAGTTGAAGGATGCCGACGTCGTCGTCCGCCCGAAGACGGCCGCGGTGAGCAGCACCGATTTCGAAGGCCGGCACTTGGCGATCCTGGAGGGCGAGAAAGCCGCCGCCGCCATCATGCCGGAGTTGAAGGCCAAGCTCGCCAGGGCGCGGGCGCGTTAAAAGGCGGAATGACTCACCGGCGGCGGCATGCCTCCCGCCGGCCCAAGCCGCAAGCGCTACCCCCGCCGTTGTGGATCAGGCCAGGATTTACAGGCAGGGCGATTCGCGTTACAATGGTTTTGTGCAAAACAATATTGCGCGATCGTTGTGTGATTGCGCAATCGTTGTGTGCTGGTTTTCCAGTGTCACAGGCAAACGCTCATGATAATCAAACCCGCGATGTCCGCATCGCCTTCTGCGCCTGTGATGTTATCCACTCGCCACGCCCAGCGGTGAGGCCCTTCCTGAAGAAGGTTTCGCCCCCTCGCCCGGGGACCCCGTCGATGCGCTGCACGACACGGCTCACGCCAGCCACCCAGGCCGTTCATCCAACGAGCGCGCGTTCATCGCCGCCCCGACTTTGGAGATTACATGCTCGATCCGACT
>JBAQND010000205.1:0-12336 GCA_049303455.1 Thiobacillus sp. | reverse complement strand
GCACGCGCTGTCAGACATGCCGCAACGGCCGCGCTTGATCGCGGTGACGGTGCTGACCAGCATGAGCGCCGAAGACCTGACCGAAGTCGGCGTTTCCGGTGCGCCGGCAGATCAGGTGCTGCGGCTGGCGCGCCTGTCGCACGCCTGCAAACTCGATGGAGTCGTCTGCTCGGCGCAGGAGGCGGCCATGCTGCGCGCGGATCTGGGCGCGGACTTCCGTCTCGTCACGCCAGGCATCCGCCCTGCAGGGACTGAAATGGGTGACCAGCGCCGGGTGATGACGCCGGCGGAAGCCTTGCGTGCGGGGGCGACCGACCTGGTGATCGGGCGCCCGGTCACGGCCGCGGCCGATCCGCTGGCCGCGCTCAAACAGATTCAGTCCGACATACAAAACACCTAAGGAGAAGACGCTTTGAAAATCACGGTCATTGGAACGGGCTATGTCGGGTTGGTGACGGGAACCTGCCTCGCCGAAGTCGGCAACGAGGTGCTGTGCCTGGATCTCGATCCGGGCAAGATCGATATGCTGCAGGCCGGCGGCATCCCGATCTACGAGCCGGGGCTGGAAGACATGGTCAAGCGCAACGTCGCCGCAGGCCGGCTGTCGTTCACCACCGACATCGAGGCGTCGGTGGCCTTCGGCCAGATCCAGTTCATCGCCGTGGGCACGCCGCCGGACGAGGATGGTTCGGCCGACCTGCAGTATGTGGTGGCGGCGGCACGCAACGTCGGCCGTTACATGACCGACCCCAAGCTGGTGGTCGACAAATCCACCGTGCCGGTCGGCACCGCCGACCGGGTGAAAGCCGCGCTCGCGGAAGAGCTGGCCAAACGCGGCGTGGCGATCGAATTCAACGTCGCCTCCAACCCCGAATTCCTCAAGGAAGGCGCGGCGGTGGAAGACTTCATGAAGCCCGACCGCATCGTGATCGGCACCGACAGCGAGGAGGCCACCGCGTTGCTGCGCCAGCTGTATGCGCCGTTCCAGCGCAATCGCGATCGCCTGACGGTGATGGACGTGAAGAGCGCCGAGCTCACCAAATACGCCGCCAATGCCATGCTGGCGACGCGCATTTCCTTCATGAACGAACTCGCGGTGCTGGCCGAGAAACTCGGCGCCGACATCGAGCAGGTGCGCCACGGCATCGGCTCCGACCCGCGCATCGGCTACGACTTCCTGTATGCCGGCTGCGGCTACGGCGGGTCGTGCTTCCCCAAGGACGTGCAAGCGCTGCGCCGCACCGGTCAGGAAAACGGCATTCCGCTGCGCGTGCTCGATGCGGTGGAAGCCGCCAACGACGCGCAGAAGCAGATTCTGATCCACAAGCTGACCGCCAAGCTGGGCACCGACCTCAAGGGCAAGCGCTTCGCCATGTGGGGACTCGCGTTCAAGCCGAACACCGACGACATGCGCGAAGCGCCCAGCCGCAGCATGCTGGAAGCGCTGTGGGCGATGGGCGCCGCCGTGTCGGCCTACGACCCCGCGGCGATGGAGGAAACCCGTCGCATCTACGGCGAGCGCGCCGACCTCTTGCTGGTCGACAGCCCGATGGACGCGCTGAAGGGCGCCGATGCGCTGCTGATCGTCACCGAATGGAAGGTGTTCCGCAGCCCCAACTTCGACACCATGAAGGCGCTGCTGAAAGCGCCGCTGGTGTTCGACGGCCGCAACCTCTACGAGCCGCAGGCGATGCGCGAGATGGGCTTCGATTACTTGCCGATCGGACGCCAGTAGGGCATGTACAAAACCATCGAAGACTGCGTCGGCAACACTCCGCTGGTGCGCTTAAAGCGCATGCCCGGCGCGACGTCGAACACCGTGCTGGTCAAGCTCGAAGGCAATAATCCGGCCGGTTCGGTGAAGGACCGCCCGGCGCTGGCCATGATCGAGCAGGCCGAGGCGCGTGGCGAGATCAAGCCCGGCGACACCCTGATCGAAGCCACCAGCGGCAACACCGGCATCGCGCTCGCCATGGCGGCCGCGATGCGCGGCTACAAGATGATCCTCATCCTGCCGGAAAACGCCTCGATCGAGCGGCGCCAGACCATGCGCGCCTTCGGCGCCGAGCTGCAGCTGGTGAGCAAGGAGGCCGGCATGGAAGGCGCGCGCGACCTCGCGGTCGCGATGGAAAAGCAGGGCATCGGCAAGATCCTCGACCAGTTCGCCAACCCCGACAATCCCGACGCGCACTACCGCAGCACCGGGCCGGAAATCTGGCGCGACACCGAAGGCAAGATCACCCACTTCGTGTCCAGCATGGGCACCACCGGCACCATCATGGGCTGCTCGCGCTACCTCAAGGAACAGAGCCCCGCGATCCAGATCATTGGCGTGCAGCCGACCGAGGGCGCGCAGATCCCCGGCATCCGCAAGTGGCCGGAGGAGTATGTGCCGAAGATCTGCGACTCCAGCCGCGTCGACCGCATGATCTACGTTACCCAGCAGGACGCCGAGGAGACCACCCGGCGGCTGGCGCGCGAGGAAGGCATCTTCGCCGGCATCTCGTCCGGCGGCGCGCTGTGGGCGGCATTGCAGGTGTCGAAGGAGGTCGAGCACGCCGTCATCGTCTCCATCGTCTGCGACCGCGGCGACCGTTACCTGTCGACGGGCGTTTTTCCGGCCTGAATTGACGGCGCCCGACGGTGGTGATACTTTGGTATTACCTCGTTGACAGGAGAACGTCATGACTGCCACCACCACGCTCAAATTGCCCGAACCGCTCAAGGCGCGCATCGCGCCGCTGGCCGAGGCGGCAGGAAAATCGCCCCATGCCTGGATGATCGAAGCGCTGGAAGAACGTGTCGAGCAATCCGAAGCCTACGCCGCATTCATGGCCGGGGCGCTGGAAGCCGACCGTGAAATGACCGAGACAGGACTCGGTTATGCGGCGGAAGATGTGCATCACTATCTGTTGGCCAAGCTCGAAGGCAAACCCGTCAAACGCCCCAGACCGATCAAGATCTGATCGATGACGACGGTTGTCTATACCCCACAAGCACTTGACGATCTGGACCGGTTGGAAGATTTTTTGCTCGAAGTAGATGAACCCGTCGCCAGGAAAACCATTCCACTTATCATCTCGGCGATAGAGATGCTTTGCCAGCATCCCAACGTTGGCCGGCGCCGAGGAAGTCAGGTGCGAGAACTGGTCATCTCGCGCGGAAAAACCGGATACGTCGCGCTGTACCGCTACGATGAAATCCGCGACGTGGCGCGCGTGCTGGCAATCCGCCATCAGCGCGAGATCGGCCTGTAAACATATGAAAAAGCACAACGCCTGATGGCCAAAACCAAAACGATCTACACCTGCACCGAATGCGGCGGGCAGTCGCCCAAGTGGCAGGGCCAGTGCCCCGCCTGTAACGCCTGGAATACCCTGGTCGAGACCATTGCCGAGTCGGCCAAGCCGCGCTACCAGGCGCTGGCGGCGTCGAGCCAGGTGCAGATGCTGGGCGAAGTGGAGGGCGCCGAGGCGAGCCGGATTCCGACCACGCTCGGCGAGCTCGACCGCGTGCTGGGCGGCGGGCTGGTCGCCGGCGGCGTGGTGCTGATCGGCGGCGACCCCGGCATCGGCAAGTCGACCCTTTTGCTACAGGCGCTGGCAGTGCTGTCGCAGAGCCTGCCCACGCTCTACGTCAGCGGCGAGGAATCCGCGCAGCAGCTGGCGCTGCGCGCGCGCCGCCTGCAATTGCCCGAAGCGCATCTGCCGGTGTTGCCGGAGATCCGGCTCGAAGCGATTCTGAGCCACCTCGCCTCGATCAAGCCCGCCATCGCGGTGATCGATTCGATCCAGACCGTGTATTCCGAAACGCTGACCTCGGCGCCCGGCTCGGTGGCGCAGGTGCGCGAATGCGCGGCGCAGCTGACGCGCTACGCCAAGCAGAGCGGCTGCGCGATTCTGCTGGTGGGGCACGTCACCAAGGAAGGTGCGATCGCCGGTCCGCGCGTGCTCGAGCACATCGTCGATACCGTGTTGTATTTCGAGGGCGATACCGGCTCGAGTTTTCGCCTGGTGCGCGCGATCAAGAACCGCTTCGGCGCGGTGAACGAGATCGGCGTCTTCGCGATGACCGAGAAGGGCTTGAAGGGCGTCTCCAATCCTTCTGCCATTTTCCTGTCGCACCACGGCGCGCCGGTGCCGGGCTCCTGCGTGCTGGTCACGCAGGAAGGCACGCGTCCGCTCTTGGTCGAGATTCAAGCGCTGGTCGACAGCAGCCAGGCCCCCAATCCGCGCCGTCTGTCGGTCGGCCTGGAACAGAACCGGCTCGCCATGCTGCTTGCCGTGCTGCACCGCCACGCCGGCATCGCCTGCATGGACCAGGATGTGTTCGTCAACGCGGTGGGCGGGGTGAAGATCAGCGAGCCGGCGGCCGATCTGGCGGTACTGGCGGCGATCGTGTCATCGCTGAGAAGCCAGCCCCTGCCCGACAAGCTGGTGATGTTCGGCGAAGTGGGGCTGGCCGGCGAAATCCGCCCGGTGCAGCGCGGCCAGGAACGCCTGAAGGAAGCCGCCAAGCTGGGCTTCACCCAGGCCATCGTGCCGGCCGCCAACCAGCCCAAGCAGAAGATCGCGGGAATGACGATTCATCCGGTTCATCGGCTGGACGAGGCGATCCGCTTATTCAGGGAAGGCTGAAGGTATCGGGGACAGGGTCGATGTCACGCGATGGGGCTCGCCCGGATTACCGTCTTCGCGCTTTCCAGGTGACACGGCAGGTTTTCCTCAGGTATTCGAGGGCTCGCTCCATGTGGGCGTCGGGCCAGTTGGGGTCCAGGTCGCTGAGCTGTTCTTCCGCCTCGGGCTTCAACTCATTCGTCCAGAATTTCTGCAGTTCTTCGCGGATCGCCTCAGGCGCATGGTCGCCGACGAACCTGATCACGGCCTGCGTATCGAAGCCGCCGCTCCGGAAAACACCGATGACGTCCCTGGCTTCCCGCAGGAGCATGCTGGCTTTGGGCGGCAGCCCGGTCGCAACGAAAAAAAACACCGTGGCCACGACTGCCGGGTCGTCCGCCTCGCCCCGCGTCACGCGATCCCATTCCTTGGCGACCAGGCGGTCGTATTCCCTGACGTCGTCATCCACGCTCTCGCTGACGAAATAATTTTCGCCGGCGTCGCCATGCAGAAACTTATCAGCCGTGCTGGAGGCAGCCCGGATCTGCGGCAGATCTCTTTCAATGAAACGATCCATTGCATCTCGCGCAAGCTGCTGAAATTCCGTTGGCGCCTCCCTGAGAAAAGCCTTCAGCCGGTCTTGAGCAAGCCTGGCTTTCGGGTTTTTCGCGGACTTGAACAGGCGGACGAATGCCGCGCGGGTCGGTAGCTTCAGCTCGGCCTGATCAACGAAGATCACCAGCATGGCGCTTCGGATCAGGGGCTCGGCATCATCGATGTCGTCGCGGGAAACCCCCATCGTTTTGGCCAGCCAGAACGCGAAATCGATCGTATTCCGCATCGTCTGGCGCAGGGCAAGTTCGGACCGGTATTCGGCCAGGGGGATCGTGTCCGACGCCGTCTTTTCGTCGAGATAGGCGCGTTGACGCTCGGCTGAAACCGGGCCGCGATCGACCAGCGTGCTGTCCGGCATCGCATGGAGCCGCTTGAGCATGTCCGAACCGGCTTTGGAGTGCGACAGTAAGGTCTTGTCGCGCAGGGACGCTGCGGCGATCTGCAGGTCGCCCTCCGACATGTCCTCGAGGTAGAGGCTGGCCAGGTTCACCATCCGGTGCAGGGCGAGTTCGAGCTCCGGGCGCAGATGCGCGGTGCCGAAAAAATTGGCGATCTGGACGATGCCCTTCGAGAACTCCTCCTGGAGGCTTCGCAGCCGTCCAGGCGGGATGAGGTCTTGCGCGACGCCGTAACGCAGCGCCTTGTCGAAAAACGGCCGATTGTCGAACGTCGTGAGTGCGGTTGCCATGCGTCCAGCCCTTAGATGGCGGACTCTTCTTCGTCGCCGGCCGCTTCCACCGAGCCCAATGCCTCGGAAATCAAAGCCAGCTCGGCCAACTCCAGCATTTTTTGCGCACGGTCACGCAGCGTGATCATCACTTCCTCGAACGCATCGGTCAGCTCGTAGCGAAGCACCCATGCGGTTTCCATCCAGTCGCCATCGGCGACTTCCGAGCGGGACAGCACGGGCCGTGAATCCTCGATGAAGTTGCCAAACGCCAGCCCATGATCGATCTCCTCGATCTTTTCCATGAGCCAGGTGGTGTGGATCTTGGGGCCGGAGTCAGGATTGATTTGCGGCGCAAAACTGCCGCTGGTGGCGAAACAAAACACTTCGTCGTAATGGTCGGCAAAGTAATCAGCCAGCGTTTCGCTGCCCCCCTCGATGTCGGCGATGGCTTCGAGGTATTCGTGGGCGGCATGGTAGTCGCGGTGGATGACGGCATTCATCATGGCGCGCAGTCGCTCGCTCGTGCGGTCGCCGTACTTTTTTTCCAGGACGATCGAGCGGGCGAACTGCTCGGGCGTCACCAGCATATTCACCACGGATTCCCTGGACGAATCAAATTCGCGCATGACCGCCAGCAGGTCCTTGGGCTGCAGCTCATCGAGGATGCTGACCAGCGCGTGATCGCCCTGCTCGTCGGCAATGGTCGCGAGTGCGTTCTCGGCGCCGACGATGTCGCCGGCAAGAATCAGCTGTGAGGATTTCAAAACTACCGGGTGCATGCTGTGTCCTTCTTGATCAATCATTGTGCTTAGCGATCCAGCGGATCGAAACCCTGTTCGGCGAGCCAGTCCGCGCCTGCCTCATTCAAGTCATCCGACCCGTCTTCATCGCCTTCTTCACTTTCGGCGCCAGCTTCTTTCTCGGCCTCTGGCTCAGGCATCGGCGCAGGCATCGAATCCTTGTTGCGCAGGAATTCCAGCGCGGCCGTGGCGACCAGAAAAGCGTCGCCGCCCTGAACCTTCAGCGACGATTCGATCAGTGGCCTGGCCCAGTCCGAAACCGTCAGCTCGTTTTCAAGCGCTGCCCAGGCGAGGAAACCGGCATCCCCGGGTTCGCTCAGCACGACCCGCTGCATGGTTTCCTGCGACCTGAAGTCAAAGGCGCCGTAGAAGATGACCGAAACCATTTCCGGGCTGAATTCGATCATCGGCAGGATGGCATCAATCTCCCGGCGCTTTTCGTTCAAGCGCTTTTGCAGCACCGACTTGCCTTCGGAGTCCGTCACCAGGTCGTCGACTTCTTCGATGTAGTTTTTGATGAGATCCGAAAAATAACGCGATTTTTTCACTTAAGAGCTTCCTGGATGTATTTGCCCGACATGTCCCATGCGACAGGCAAGGGGTCTTCGATCAGGCTGCGTTGTCGATAGTCGTCGTAAGCCTTGCGGCGCGCTGCGTCGGAAAGCACTTCATAGGCTTCCTGGACTTCCCTGAAGCGCGTCGGTGCATCCGGAGACTGGTTTTTGTCAGGATGAAACTGGGCGGCTTTTTTTCGGTAAGCGGCCTTGATTAAATCCGTTGTTGCAGTGGGCGAGACGCCCAGTATTTGATAGTGATCATGCATAGAAATCCTTGAGCTTGGGCACCCGTTTCCGCCACGAATGCGCGGATGGGTTTGCCCCACATTGACCGAGCGTCTTGGGCGAACAAGCAGGCTGTTTGCGAAGAAAGTCCGGCAGGTACGCGTTTGCCGGATCGCGCACCGGGCTTCCGTTACGTTCCCGCGCCCTGACTCATCAACTGGCCGTGCTCGCGCGTGTCGTGGAACGCGACTTTGGGCCAGCGTTCCTGTGCCAGCATCAGGTTCACCCGTGTGTCGGCCAGATAGACCAGGTTGCCGTCGACGTCCCTGGCCAGCTTGAGCGTGTTGGCCTTGGTGAATTCCGCGAGGTGCTGGGCGTCCGGGCAGGTGACCCAGCGCGCGGTGTAGATGCCGGCGTTCTCGAAGCTGGCGTCGACGCCATACTCGGTCTTCAGGCGATGCGCGACGACCTCGAACTGCAGCTGGCCGACCGCGCCGATCAGGAGGGTGTTGTCGGTGAACGGCTCGAACACTTGGACCGCACCTTCCTCGCCCAGTTCCAGCAGGCCCTTGTTCAGCTGCTTGGCGCGCAGCGGGTCGCGCAGGCGCGGGCGGCTGAACAGCTCGGGGGCAAAGTAGGGAATACCCTTGAACTGCAGGGCTTCGCCCTCGGTGAGGGTGTCGCCGATGTGCAGCTGGCCGTGGTTGTGGATGCCGATGATGTCGCCCGCCACAGCGTCTTCCATGCGGGTGCGCTCGTTGGCCATGAAGACCACCGCATTGGCGATTTTCATGTCCTTGCCGGTGCGGCGATGGCGCACCTTCATGTTGGGGCTGTAGCGCCCCGAGCAGACGCGGAAGAAGGCGATGCGGTCGCGGTGCTGCGGATCCATGTTGGCCTGGATCTTGAACACGAAGCCGGTGAACTTGGGCTCGGTGGGGTCGACCACGCGCTCGACCGCCTCGCGCGGCTGCGGCGGCGGCGCCCAGTCGGCCAGCGCGCGCAGCACTTCGCGCACGCCGAAGTTGTTGATCCCGGAGCCGAAAAACACCGGCGATTGCCTGCCTTGCAGGAACGCATCGAGATCGAAGCTGTCGCCGGCGCCGCGTACCAGCTCGATTTCCGAGAGCAGAGTGTCGGCTTCGAGCGGGAAGCGTTCCTTCAGCGCGGCCTCGCCCAGGCCCTGCAGCGATTCGAACTGCTGGCTGGCGTTTTCCTCGCCCGCCTTGAAGCGCAGGATTTCGTTGTTGAGCAGGTGGTACACGCCCTGAAAGCGCTTGCCCATGCCGATTGGCCAGGTCACCGGCGCGCAGTGGATTTTCAGGATCGACTCGATCTCGTCGAGCAGTTCCAGCGGCTCGCGCACCTCGCGGTCCATCTTGTTGATGAAGGTGATGATGGGGGTGTCGCGCAGGCGGCACACCTCCAGCAGCTTGATGGTCTGTTCCTCCACGCCCTTGGCGGCGTCGACCACCATGATGGCGGCGTCCACCGCGGTCAGCACGCGGTAGGTGTCTTCGGAGAAGTCCTTGTGGCCGGGCGTGTCGAGCAGGTTGAAGACACGGTCGCCGTGGGAGAACTGCATCACCGAGCTCGCCACCGAAATGCCGCGCTCGCGCTCGACCTCCATCCAGTCGGAGGTGGCGTAGCGTCCGCTTTTGCGTGCCTTCACCGTGCCGGCCATCTGGATGGCGCCGCCGAACAGCAGCAGCTTTTCGGTCAGCGTGGTTTTACCGGCGTCGGGGTGGGAGATGATGGCGAAGGTGCGGCGCTTCTTGACGTCGCGCGCCAAGGCGGGGTCGCCGGTTTGCGCCGGCGCGGTCAGGGTGGATTCCATCGGGGAGGACGAGCGGATATAAAGCAGACCGCCATTTTAAGCTATTTCTTGCCACTTCCCATGGCGGCCGCCTACGGGCCCCGCTGAGACGGGGCGGGGCGGCCCTGCGGGCCTTTACCGGCTGCCGTTTGCCGCCACGGCCGGTGCGATGGCAGGACACTGGTCAGCGGGATCGATTTCCTGATGATCCTGGCCCAGTTCCTGGGCGGTGGGCATGCCGTCGCGGCCCATCTGCAGGGTCGGCAGCAGCTTGCCCATGCCCGCCAGGGTGCGCGCGTGGGCGATGGCATGCTCGTAGGTGGCGTTTACATAAGCGCGCCGTGCCTGGAAGTACTCGTTTTCGGTATCCAGCAGGTCGAGCAGGGTGCGCTGTCCGATGTCGAATTGCTCGCGATAGGCGACACGGGCTTTTTCGATCGACAGCTGATGCTGATCCAGAAAGCCCAGCTGTCGCGACAGGTTGTGAATGTCGCTGAATGCGATGGAGAGGTTCTGGCGGATGTCGCGGCAGGCCTTGTCGCGCAACGCCTTCGACTGCGCCAGCCGTTCGGCGTATTGGCGAGCTGGGCCCGGTCGGCGCCGCCCTTGAACAGGTTGTAGTTCAGCACGAGTTCAATGACCTGATTGTCGCTTCGCCCGGCCAGGCCGCTGTCGTTGTAGGCAACGTCCTGGCTGGCGCGCAGGTCGACCCGCGGCTGGAAACTGGCCTGGCGACCACGTGCATCGGCCTGCGCGGCACGCACGTTCTCGATGGCGGCATTGAACGCCGGGCTGTCCTGGTAGCCCAGTTTCAAGGTCTCCTCGATGCTCGACGGAATCCCCTGCTTGAGCAGTTCGGGTGCCAGCATTTCGTCCGGCGGGAGTTCGCCCACAATGCGCAGGAAACGCGCGCTGACGTCATGCAGGTTGCTGGTCTCGGTGAGCATGTTCGATTGGGCCAGGGCCAGGCGGCCGCCCGCCTGTTCGAGGTCGACCCGTCGTCCAACCCCGGCTTCGACGCGTTCCTGGATCTGCTTGAACACCTGGTCATGCTGGGCGAGATTGTCCTGCGTCAGCGTGAACAGTTCGCGATAGCGCAACACGTCGAGGTAGGCGCGCGCGGCTTCTTCCAGCGCGGTCGACTCCGATGCGTCGAGGACTTCGTAGTAGCGCACCAGCTTGGCGTAAGCCAACCGGGCGACTTCGTCGCGGGTGGCGAAACCATCGTAAATCATCTGGTCCAGCGTCAGCGCGGCACCGCGGCGGTTCAGGCTGGTCGTCGGCGAGTCAGGCTGTTGCAGTTTTTCCCGGCCAATGTCTGTCGTGAGGTCCAGCCGCGGGTAATACCCGCCGCGCGCGGCGTCCTGCTCATGCTTTGAAGTGCTCATGCTTTGAAGAAAGAAAGGCATGCCGGCGAGCCTGCGCCTCGGGATTGCTCACCACGGCTTTTTTGACCGTGTTTTGCAGTGTGACGAGTGGCTGCGCGCCAGCTGTCGCGGCATACAAGCCGGTCATCAACACCAGCAGCGCAATGTTTCTTTTGGGCATTCCTTCAGCCTCCCGGGCTGCCCCCGGCCAACGGTCCTCAGCCTCATAAAAACCCGACTACTCGGCGCTGCTTCGCGCCAACATTTAACTGGATTGCTTCGCTACGCTCGCAACGACGGATCGGGCGTCACGCGTTCACAGCGTCTGCACAAACCCCAACACCTCCGCCGCATGTCCCGGTGCCTTCAGCCCGCGCCAGCTCTTCACCAGCTTGCCATTCACATCGAACACAAAGGTGCTGCGCTCGACGCCGCGCACCTGCTTGCCGTACATGTTTTTCAGCTTCATCACGCCGAACAATTCACAGACCTTTTCATCGGTGTCGGCGAGGAGTTCGAACGGAAATCCGAATTCGGCTTTGAAGCCTTCGTGCGACTTCAGGCTGTCGCGCGAGACGCCGACGACAATCGTATTCGCCTTGGCGAAGTCGCCATACAGATCGCGGAATTCCTGGCCTTCAAGGGTGCAGCCGGAGGTGTTGTCCTTGGGGTAGAAATAGACGACGACGTTCCTGCCGCGATGGTCGGACAGTTTGAAGGTGGCATTGCCGGTGGAGGGCAGTTCGAAGTCGGTGATTTCGGGTTCGCGCATGGTGAGTCTCTCTTTAACGTGCTTTAACGTGACGAAGATTTCAATAACACGATGACGGCACCGGCGCCGCCGTCGACGGTGCGTGCCTGGCAGAAGGCGAGCACGTCTTCGCGCTGGGTGAGCCAGTGGCGCACCTTGTTTTTCAGCACCGGCAGGCGGTTCTTCGAGCCGTGGCCCTTGCCGTGGATGATGCGCACGCAGCGCCGGTCGTCCTTCATGCAGCGATTGAGAAAGGCGGCGAGCGCAATCCGCGCTTCGTCGCCGGTGTGGCCGTGCAGGTCGAGTTCGCCCTGGGTGACCCAGCCGCCGCGCCGCAGTTTTCGCAGTGCGGCAGTCGGCACGCCAGGGCGCGTGAAAACCAGCTCCTCGCCGGTGGAAATCGCCGCTTCCCAGTCCCACGGGTCGGCCAGCGCATCGACCAGGACTTGCTGCTCGTCGCGCAGGTGCTGGCGGGCGATGGGCTTGGGGCGCGGGCGTGCGACGTCCGCGCGGTTGGAGGGGGGCAGGGGGACGACGTCGGCGACGGCGCGGCGAAACAGCATGGCGCCGTCCTCCGCCGCCTTGGGCTTATGCGGCGCCTGGTGAAGCGAAACCGGCGCCGTGGCCTGCTCGCGCAGGGCGCGGCGCATGCGGGTCAGCGCCTCGAACGAGGCGGGGGCAAGCGCACTGCCGCGGGCGCGCTTCATGCCGGATCACTCGCTGGCCCGGATTGCGCTCAGGCCTTGCCGAGCGCGTCCAGGTAGCGTTCGGCGTCGAGCGCAGCCATGCAGCCGGTGCCGGCGCTGGTGACGGCCTGGCGGTAGATGTGGTCCTGCACGTCGCCGGCGGCGAACACGCCTTCGATGCTGGTGGCGGTGGCGTTGCCCTTGTTGCCGCCGCGGGTGACGATGTAGCCGCC
>JBAQND010000204.1:0-2085 GCA_049303455.1 Thiobacillus sp. | reverse complement strand
CGCGCACGGAAGTCGGCGATGTCCTTGAAATGCTGCTCCTTGCGCGCCGTCACCAGCGCCTGCGCCTGGTCGAGCGGCAGGTCGGCGATCACCGCCGCCAGCACTTCCGCCGGCGCGGTGTTGACGTTGACCGGCGTCGCTTGCGGCAACGCCGTCACGAAGGGGCGCAAGCGCTCCACCGTCACCGCGTCGAAGCCTTTCAGGCGGGCGAGCCCGTCCACCGTCGTCAGCGCACGGTTGCCGGCGCGGTAAGGCGGATCCAGTGCCAGATAATCCATGTCCTCGGCGCCACCCGGATGCGTCACCACGGCATTGGGGTCGATCCAATCCACCACGGCGGCAGCATGCTCGGGCGGCAATTGCAGCAGCTCCAGCAGCTTGCGAAAAACCGCGAGATCGGTCGCGCTGACCTTGCCCCCGCGCACCAGGTTGTTGAGGTTGAACAGCCCCTGCTGGTCGGTCAGTTCGCCGGCCAGCTCGCCCCCCTCCACCGGCAGCGGCGCCAGCGCCTGCGCCCAGCCATCGTCCAGATGGTCCACGCTGTTGTTGCGCGCGTCTTGCGCCAGCACCGAGCGCGCCCACTGCAGCGCCGCCAGCACCACCACCCTGCTTTGCGCCTGTTCATTGAGGTTTTCCACCTGGCGCACCCACAACTGCTGCTGCCACGCCATGAACGACGCGGCGCTCGCCACCAGCGCGACGACCAGGATGGCCGTGATGACGGCCATGCCGCGCTGGCGCCTCATGGCAGGGCAAACACCCGCGTCACGGCGACGCCGCCGTCGAGTTCGAGCACCACCTCCAGCGCCGCCGGCAGCGCCGCCACCCCGGGCAGCGGCCAGCGCGGCTGCCAGTTGCCGCGGCCGTCGAGGTAGCGCAACTCGAAGCGGTTCACCCGCTCCAGCAATGCATGCACCGCGGGCTCGGTGAGCGGCGCCCGGTCCAGCACCGGCCACACCAGTTGCTCGAGCGTGCCGTTGTTGAGCCGGTAGCCATGGCGCTGAACGTCCGCCAGCACGCCGGTCTGCCACGCCATGCCCATGCAGCTGAAACTCAGCTGCGCGTCGTTGGCGCCAAGGGCCTGCGGGTTGCCGACCAGCGCCGGCAGCGGCAGGTCGCCGCTGTCGCGCACCGGCCGGTCCACCGCCATGCTCATGTCCTGCTCCAGTTGCGCCAACGTCAGCGCAATGTCGCGCCAGCGCCGGTTGTCCTCGGTGAGATGCTCGCGCGTCTGCAGCACCGCGGTCAGCCCGCGGTAGGCCAGCACCGACATCAGCGCGAAGATCGTCAGCGCCACCAGCATTTCCACCAGGGTGAAGCCGCGCTGCCTCATTTGCTCTCGGCCCGTGCCAGATAGCCGGTCAGCCGCGCCAGTGCATGCTCGTCGCGCCCAGCCGCGCCAACACGGATTTCAACGCGGCGGAACGCCTGGTTGGGGGTGGCGCTGACGGTTTCGTGCCACGTCAATTTCAATCCCGCCTGCTCCACCTCGCCTTCGCGGGTGCCGGCATCGGGCCAGGCGCGCCGCGCCTGCAGTTCGGCCAGACGGTTTTGCGCCACCCAGCTGGCCAACAGGCGTTGCCGCAGCTCGGCTGAACTGTTGGCCATCATCGCCGACGCGCGACTGGCGGCGGCCAGCGCGATCGCCAGAATCGCCAGCGCCACCAGCACCTCGATCAGGGTGAAGCCGCGCGCCGACTGCCTGCTCATTCGGCCATTTCCTGCTGCGTCTCGACGCGTACCCGGCCCAGGCTGTCGCCACGGATGCGCGCGTGCGCCGCGTTGAGCGCCAGGTCGGCGGTGAATGGCGCGCTGCTGCCGGACGGCAGGAACAGCAGGCGCTCGCCCGCCTCCAGACTGGCCTGATTCACCCGCAGTGCCAGCAGGCGCACGCCGCCCGCCAGGCTTCGATCCTTCAGCAGATCGTCGCCGCTGCGCGGCACCCATTGGTTGTCCTCGTTCAACGCCCAGAAACGATACCCCCCCTGCTCCACCGTAAACGCAATCGGCTCGCCCGATCCCACCGCCTGGTCGCGCGTCTGTTCCAGCAGCAGCGCCAGCCGCTGCACCTCGTTCGCCAGCACG
>JBAQND010000203.1:0-15299 GCA_049303455.1 Thiobacillus sp. | reverse complement strand
TGACGCTGATCGACATTCGCCGCCCCGACGAGTGGCGGCAGACCGGGGTGGCTGAGGACGCACTGCGCATCAACATGGCCCACCCGCAGGGCACGCCCGGCTTCGTGGGCCAGGTGGCCGCCGAAGTCGGTGGCGACAGAAACGCGCCGATTGGGCTGATCTGCCGCACCGGCAACCGCAGCACGCACATGCAGCGGGCGCTGCGCGAGGCGGGCTTCACCCAGGTCTACAACATCAGCGAAGGCATGGCGGGCAGCGCTGCCGGACCCGGCTGGGTCAAGCGCGGGCTGCCGGTGCGACGCTGACCGCAATGCGCCAGCCGTCGCGGCCAGGTGAGCTGCCCGCTGATAGCAGCGCTGCAGCCCACCTCCCCCGCACCCCGATGTTCAGGCCGCGACTTCCTTCGCCAGCGCGTTGCGCCGCCCGGTTTCGCTGCCGGTGAGCGCGAAGCCCTGCAGGCGGCCGGCCGCATCGGTGTGCAGTGCGCACACGCCGGTGTCGCTGCAATCGACCTTCCAGCCGCCGACCGTACCGATCTTCGGCGGCAGCACCGCCACCGGGTGCGCCGGCGTCTTCACCATCACCGGCATCGCCGGATAGACCACCGGCGTCGGCGTGCCGGCGAGGGTGGCGGCGAGCGCGCGCGCCTGCACCATCAGCGGCTGCACGTAGGGCAGGTTGAGCCCTTCGACTTCGGCGCAGTCACCCATTGCATACACATTGGCCGCGCCGGTTTCGAGCAGGCCGTTGGTCTGGATGCCACGGCCGACCGCAATGCCGGCCGCCTGCGCCAACTGGGTGCGTGGCCGAAGACCGATCGCCGACAGCACGACATCCGCCGCGACGACCTCGCCGTTGTCGAGCGTGACCTCGTAACCGGCCGCAGTCGCTTCGATGCTTTTTCCGGTACGCCCGTAATGCCATCTCACCCCCAGCGCGGCGAGGCTGTCGGCCAGGCGCTGGCCGGCTTCCACCGGCAACAGGCGCTCCAGCGGCCACGCGCCCAGGTGCACCACGTCGACCGCGAAGCCGGCATGCACCAGATCGTTGGCGAACTCGCAGCCAATGAGGCCGCCACCGAGCACGGTGATGCGCTTCTTGCCGGCGATGGCGCTGCGGAAGGCCGCGTAATCGGCCAGATCGTTCACCGCCAGCACGTCCGCCGCGCCGCTGCCGGCGAGGCCATGCGGGAACGGGTCGGCGCCGAGGGCGAGCACCAGCTTGCTGTACTCAAGTTCGCCATCGTCGGTGCGAATGCGCTGGCCCTGCGTGTCGATCGCGGTGACGCGGGTGTGTGCCAGCACTGTCGCATTCTGGTCGGCCGCCATCTTCCCGGCGCTGGCGCTGGCGAGCGCCGCGGCTGTACGGCCGGTGGCGAGCGCGTTCGACAGGTTGGGCTTGGAATAGAAGGCACCGTCGTCCGCCGTCACGAGGGTGACCGGCGTGACCGTGTCGCGCTTGCGGATTTCCTTCAGCAGGGTGTAGCCGGCGAGGCCGGAACCGACGATGACGATGGGGTGCATGAAAAACTCCTGTATTCAAATTGCGGCGGGCGCCGTGCACCTTCCGGTGCCATTGGGGGTGGCGCGCCTGCCGTCACAACAAACGATCAGACTGCAGTGACTTCAACCATCTCGAAATCCGCTTTCGAGACGCCGCAGTCCGGACATTCCCAGCCCTCCGGCACGTCCTCCCAGCGGGTGCCGGGGGCGATGCCGTGCTCCGGGTCGCCTTTGGATTCGTCGTAGATGTAACCGCAAACGATACATTGCCAAGCTTTCATGATGTGTCCTTTCAAGTCGAAAATAATATTCAGTGATTCGCTCAGGCGGCAATCGCGTCTTTTTGCGCCTGGTAGTGCTTGGCGTGCTTCTCTTCCACCCGGGCCAGCGCGGCGAAGCGCTTGGCGGCCTTTTCCAGCACGGCCTTGAACATCTCGGCGTGTTCTTTCGACTCGACGATCTGCTCGTCCATCTCGGCGACCGCGGCGGTGTTGCCCTCGATCATCGCCTCGTGGCGGAACTTGGGATACATCTCGGTGTACTCATGGGTCTCGCCATCGATCGCGTACTGAAGGCATTTGGCCGGGGTCATCGTCTCGTCGGCGAACAGCAGCTCGGCGTGGCCGAAGGCGTGCAGCATCTCCTGCGCGGCGGTGTCCTCGAACACCTTCGCGGTGGCTTCGTCGCCGACCTTGCGGCACTGACGCGCGAACCACATGTACTTGATGTGGGCCATCGACTCGCCGGCAAAGGCGGCTTCGAGGTTCTGGATGGTGGGGGATTTCGTGTTCCGCATGATTCGCTCCTGTGTGGTTGATTTACGTGGTCAATCAAGACAGGACGAATGTTATAGATCGTCAATAAATCAATCCAACGGATATTCTGGATAAACACGATTGAAAACATCAATCGCTGTATTCCGGGCAGGCGCTGTGCAACACTTTGTCCTCCGACCTCCCGGAAATCCGCCATGCGCCCCCTGCTGACCGCCGCCCTGCTCGTTCTGACCGCCCTGCCCGCTGCCGCGGCACCCACCCTGCAGCCCGGCTTGTATGACATTTCCGTACAGGTCGTGATGAAAGGCATACCGATGCAGATGCCGGTGATGACGTTCCGGCAATGCCTCACCGACCAGGATATCGCCGATGGCAAGGCCTATGCCGCCACCGAAAACAAGGACTGCATGATCAGCAAGCTGAGCGAAAGCGGCAATCAGGTCAGCTACGACTTCAACTGCGCCCTGCGAGGCGGCCAGCGCATGGCGGGCCGCGCCAGCGGCACCACGCATGCCAACGGCTACGACGTCCTGATGAGCGGGCGCTTCGTCCCGCCGATGCAGGGCATGGGCGAATTCAGCCAGAAGCTCAGTGCAAAACGGCTCGGCGCCTGCCAATAAGGCGGTCCCGAACACCTGATGGACTGGACGCTGTTCGGCTCGGCGCTGCTGTCGTCCACCCTGTTTCCCGGCGGCTCCGAGGCGCTGCTGCTGTACCGCCTGCACCAGGGTGCCGACCCGTTGGCGAGTGTGCTGACGGCCACGGTCGGCAATGTGCTCGGCAGCCTCATCACCTATGGCATGGGGCGCTTCGGCCGGCGGGCGGTGCGGCAACGCAGCGAGAAGGCCGAGCTGCGTGCCGCCCGCGCCGAACGCTGGTTTGCCCGCTACGGCCGCCCCAGCCTGCTGCTGGCCTGGCTGCCGGTGGTCGGCGATCCGCTGTGTCTGGTGGCCGGGGTGCTGCGCGTCAGCGTCGCGAGCTTTCTGCTGCTGGTGACGCTGGGCAAGCTGGCACGCTACGCCGCGCTGGCGTGGCTGGTGTAATCAGGCGCCGCAGTCATTAGGCATGGCGCGCGCGCCAGCGTTTGATCGCCGCTTCCATCCGCGCCATGCTCACGTAGAAGGTGGGCGTGATGTAGAGCGTGAGGAACTGCGAGAACAACAGGCCGCCGACCACCGCGATGCCGAGCGGCCGGCGCGTTTCGGCACCGGCGCCGAAGCCAATTGCAATGGGGAGCGTGGCGACGATGGTGGACAGCGTGGTCATCATGATCGGCCGCAGGCGCACCAGGCTGGCCTCGACGATGGCGTCCTCGGCGCTCATCCCCGCGCGCTGCCGGGTCAGAGCGAAGTCGATCATCATGATGCCGTTCTTCTTCACCAGCCCCACCAACAGGATGAGGCCAACGAAGCTGAAGATGTTGAGCTCCTCGCCCATCAGCAGCAGCACCAAGAGCGCGCCGAAACCCGCGCCGAAACCCGCCAGCGGCAGCGCGGTGAGGATGGTGAGCGGATGGCCGAGGTGTTCGTACAGCACCGCCAGCACCATATAGATGATGAGCACGGTGAACAGCAGCAGCAGCGGTAGCGGCAGGGTGACGGCCGACTCCTGGAATTTCTGCGCCGCGCCGGTGAGTTCGGCGCTGACCTCGGCCGGCAGCACTTCGTTGGCGGCGGCGAGTGCGGCGTCGAGCGCGGCGGCGAGTGCGGCGTCGAGCGCGGCGTCGAGCGACGCGCCGGGCGCCAGGTTGAACGACAGCGTGACCGCCGGCTGCTGGCCGTAGTGATAGACCGCGACCGGTCCCACCCCGGGCTCGACCCTCGCCACTGCGTCGAGCCGGGCCAGCTCGCCCGATGCGGTGCGCGGGGGCAACTAGTGTCGTGAATCTTAAATATCGAAACATGCAACAGCGTCTTTTTCCGCATGGCGGCGTTGCTCGTCGTTGCCATAGAGCCAGCTATGTCGCCTCCTCGCGCCTTGCCCCGCGAAAAAATCCATCCGTTTTATGTCCCGCTATTTATGATTCACGACACTAGCCGATGATGGCCGGATTCAGCTGCGCTTCGGGCAGGATCTTCAGGCTGACCGTGTACTGGTCGTCAACGCCGTAGATCTCGCTGACGCGGCGCCCGCCCAGCGCGTCGTACAGGGTCTGCCGCACCTGTTGCGCGCTGATGCCGAGCCGCGCCGACCGCACCGGGTCGAGCACCACACGCAGTCCGGGGTTGCGCAGTTCCAGGTTGCTGTTGACGTCGATCAAGAGCGGCACTTCGTCGAGGCGCTTCTCGACCGCGGCCGCTGCGCCACCCGCGAGTCGGCAATCGCATCGAGCGCGGTCAGCGGCAGGCGTTCGGCCGACAGCGCCAGATACAGGATGGCCGCCTCGGCCGGATTGATCTTTCTTAATTGCGGCGGGTCCATGCCGGCGGGCAGGTTGCGCGCCGCCTGCGCGATCGCGGTCTGCACGTCCTGCGCGGCGGCATCGATGTCGCGCGCGAGCTCGAACTGCAGCGTGATGCGGGTCGAGCCCTGGTTCGACTGCGAGCTCATCGACTCGATCCCCGGCACTGTCGACAGCTGGCGCTCCAGCGGCATTGCCACCGTGTTGGCCATGGTCTCGGGGTTGGCGCCCGGCAGGCTGGCGTCGATGCGCAGCGTCGGGAAATCGACCTGCGGCAGGTCGTTGACCGGCAGCTGCTTGTAGGCCAGCGCGCCGAACAGCACCATCGCCAGCACCCGCATCAGCGTGGCGACCGGACGTTCGATGAAGATGCGCGACAGGTTCATGTGGAGAGGGGGTCAAGCGTGAAGGGGCGCGCAGCACGAGTGGCCAGGCGTGCCGGGCTCATGGCTTTTTTTCCGCCGCGGCGCCTTCGAGCGTGACCTTGCCGCCTTCCTTCAGGCGCTTGGGGATTTCGACCAGCACCGCTTCGCCCGCCTGCAGCTCGCCCGCCCGCACCTGGTCGCCTTCCTGCACATGCTGGCGCAGCACCGTGCCGCTGGCCTGGGCGACGATGGCCACCTCGAACTGCACCGTCACGCCCGCGCGTCGATCCTGCGCGTGGCGCACATCGTGATACGCAGCAGTCACTGCCAGCGCCACCTGGCTGCGCTGCGACTCGGCTTCGGCCTGCAGGCGCTCGGCATCGCGCTCGGCGGCGCGCGCCTGCGCCGCCAGCCTGCCGCCGTCGAACAGCGGTGCCGACAGATTCACACCGACGCTATAGGTCGTCGACGGCGTCCGCTCATCTTCCAGGAAGAAGGTGCGACCGGTATTGGCGGCCAGCGCAGGCTCGGCCAGCGCGCCGCCCGCGCACGGTCGGCCAGCAGGGTCGCGGCGTCCAGTGCGGCCGGCGGCGCGGTTTCCCAGTCGAGCAGCAGCGGCCGCGTCTGCTCGTTGGCGGCCGCCTGTTTCAGCATGGCTTCGGCCTTGGCAATATCCCGCTCCGCCAGCTGACGCGCCAGCGTCGCTTCGCTGAGGGCGGCGCGCGCGCGGCTGATCGGCGCGCGCGGCGAGTACCGCGAAATAAGCGGTCTCCACTTCGGCGACCGCGTCCTGCAGGGCGCGGTCGCCGTTCAGCAACGCGGCGATGAGCTGGTAGCGCTGGGCGTCGATGCTGGCTGTGCGCGCGCCGAAATCGTAGAGCACATAGGTGAGGCCGAGGCTGGGCCCATAGCGATTCAGCGTCGGCGCCGACGCGCCTGAACTCGACAGCGCGCGGCTTTGGATGAAATTGAATTGACCGGTGAGGGTGGGCCAGTTGGCGGCGCTGGCGGCATCCAGCCGTGCGGCCTCGGCCAGGATGCCGAGCCAGGCGGCACGCGAATCGGCACGCGTGCGCAGGGCATGTTCGGTGAGCGCGGCCAGGCTGGCGAAGCGCACAGAGTCGGTTTGCGCGGCGGCCGGTCGGGCTGCAACCAGAAGGTCCCGGCACGCTGCGGCAGGTCGGGCACTGACGCATGGGCCAGGAATGGCCACACGGAAGCGATCAACAGAAGCGGAACAGGGCGGGTTTAAAATGTGCATGGATTCTAAACGAGTCTCATGCCGACTCTGTGCCGTCTGCGCAAGTTCCGCTGCGCCCGGATTACGGATTAACCAGACAGCACACCAAGATTGACGGCATGGACCATTTCGTCGGCCCGATGTGCAGCCGCCATGATCACAGCATGATGAAACCGCATCTCAGCTTCCGCCTCATCCTCGGCGACGACATCGCGCTCGGTCCGGGCAAGGTCCAGCTGCTCGAAGCCATCCACGACACCGGTTCCATCGCCGCGGCCGGACGTGAAATGGGCATGAGCTACAAGCGCGCCTGGCATCTGGTCGACACCATGAACCGCTGCTTTGAAAGCCCGCTGGTCGAGGCCAGCAAGGGCGGCGCCCACGGCGGCGGCGCGCAACTCACGCCGCGGGCGCTGGAGGTCATTGGGCTGTATCGACGCCTGGAAGCCCGTGCGCGCAAGGCGACCGAGACGGAGATGGTCAAGCTGAGCCGGCACCTGGCGACACACGCCGATCGGTCCTGAGTTCCGCATCCGCAAATCGACCCGCCCAATGCTGATCCAGCGTCTTGTGCCGTTGCCATGACGGTGGCCCTGCTGCTTTTCTGTGCCGCCTTTGTTGCTGCGGCCATTTCCGGCGCGGCGGGTTTCGGCGGCGCCCTCCTGCTGCTGCCGCTGCTGGTCGCCACGGTCGGCGCCGCCCATGCCGTGCCGCTGCTGACCGTGGCCCAGTTGATCGGCAACCTGGCGCGGATGGGATTCGGTTACCCGCAGATCCGCTGGCGGCCGGTGGCGTGGTTTCTGCTCGGTGCGCTGCCGGCCAGCGCGGCGGGGGCGTTTTTCTTCGTCGAATTGCCGAAGGACATTGCGGTGCGCCTTATCGGCGGCGCGATTCTGCTGTTCATCGCACTGAAATATCTGGGGGTGATCAAGTTCGATCCGCGCCCGCGCTGGCTCGTTGCGGGCGGTGCCCTCACCGGACTCCTGTCGGGCCTGGTCGGCAGCGCCGGGCCGCTCGGCGCCGCCATCTTCCTCTCGCTGGGCCTGCCGCCGGTCGCCTATGTCGCGAGCGAGGCCGTCACCGCGCTGGCAATGCACGCGATGAAGATGGCCGTCTATCAGCAGCACATCGCGTTGGACCAGTCATTCTGGCTGCTGGCCGGGCTGCTGGGCGTCGCCATGGTCCTCGGCACCTGGCTGGCACGGCGGGTGATCGAGCGCATCCCGCGCGAGACTTTCCAGCGCTATGTGGCGGGGCTGCTGGTTGTGATTGCGCTTTATATGCTGCTGCGTGGCTGAACCGTCGGACCTGCGACTTGCACGCTTCCCAAGCGATATGACATCATGAACATAACGATAGGCCAGCACGACACCGCCATGATCCGCTTCCGCCCGTTTCTGTTTGCCGCGTTGATGCTGTTGAGCGGGCACGCCGCCGCCGAGAAGTTCACCATCGCCGCCGATCTCAAGTTCGCGATGGACGAGATCATCACCCGCTACAAGCAGGACCATCCCGCCGACATGCCGCAGGTCATCCACGGTTCGTCCGGCAAGTTCCACACCCATATCCAGCACAACGCGCCCTACGACCTCTATTTCTCGGCCGACATCGCCTACCCCCGCCAGCTTGAACAGGCCGGCTTCGCGGCGTCCCCGGTCAGGCCCTATGCGCTCGGCCGCATCGTGCTGTGGAGCGCGTCGATCGATGCCCGCAAGCTGACCCTGGCCAGCCTGTCCGCCCCGGCCATCAGGCGGGTTGCGATCGCCAACCCGCGCCATGCGCCCTACGGCAAGCGCGCAGGTCGGCATCATCGCGCTGGCGCGCATGAGGGCGGCCAGACCGTTCTTGAAATTGACGGCCAGATTTTGCGCGTAGCGGGGGTATTGGGCGCGCCGGGCACACCGGTCCGCCTACGCATCGAGCCCGAGACTTGATCGCAGCTGCCTGCGAAACGGTGGAGTCAGACAGGCGCCACTTCGGCGGGCAAGGTGGCCTTGAGCGTGGCGGCGAGGCGCTCGAAGGTTTCGGGAAACGGCGCGCGGCGGCGCCACACCAGACCGATGGTGCGGCCGGGCGGGGGCGATTTGAACGGGCGGATTTCCACGGCTTTCTTCGTTTGACGCGCCCCGGCGTCGACCGCCAGCGCCGGCAGCAAGGTCAGCCCCAGCCCCATGGCCACCATCTGGCGCAGGGTTTCCAGGCTGGTGGCGCGCACCTCCTCGCGGCCACGCGAGCCGCTGCCGCAGACATCGAGCGCCTGGTCGCGCAGGCAGTGGCCTTCGTCGAGCAGCAGCAGCTTCTCGGCCATGATATCCGACACCTTCAGCACCTCGCGCTTGGCAAGCGCATGGCCGGCGGGCAGCGCGGCAAAAAACGGCTCGTAGAACAGCGGCTCGACGCGCAGGCTGTCGTCGGTCACCGGCAGTGCCAGCAGGCCTGCGTCCAGTTTTCCATCTGCCAGATGGCCGAGGATTTGCGGCGTCATTTCCTCACGCAGCAACAGGCGCAGGTCGGGATGCTTTTTGTGCACCAGGGTCAGCGCATGCGGCAGGTAATACGGCCCCAGCGTGGGAATGACGCCGAGATGGATCGTGCGTGCCATCGGATCCTGCGCGTGCCTGGCGACTTCGCGGATGCGCTCGGACTCCTCGACGATGTTGCGCGCCGATTGCAGGATTTCGCGGCCGATCGGCGTGGGCGTGACGCGCTTGAGGCTGCGGTCGAACAGCGTCACGCCGAGGAAATCCTCCAGCTTCTTGATCTGGGTGGAAAGCGTCGACTGCGTGATGAAGCAGGCCTCGGCCGCGCGGCCGAAGTGGCCGTGGTCGGCCAGCGCTACCAGATATTTCAATTCTTGCAGGGTCATGACAGTTGTTCGATTTTGTCAATGAATTCATTCTAGACTATTCATTATACAAATTCTCATTCATGGTCTTTAATGCGGGTATTCCGCTGTGGGATCGATTATCAACAGGAGCGCATCATGTCAGACAGCCAATGTCCGTTTCATCACAAAGCCGGTAGCGCCAAGTCGAACCGGGACTGGTGGCCGAACCAGCTGCCGCTGGAAATCCTCCACCAGAACGTCCCTCAGGCCAGCCCGATGGGGGCGGATTTCAACTACGCCGAAGAATTCAAGCGCCTCGACCTCGCGGCCGTGAAGCAGGACCTTGAGGCGCTGATGACCGACTCGCAGGACTGGTGGCCGGCGGATTACGGGCACTACGGCCCTTTTTTCATTCGCATGGCGTGGCACAGCGCGGGCACCTACCGCACTGGTGACGGGCGTGGCGGCGCGGGGCACGGCAACCAGCGTTTCGCCCCTCTCAACAGCTGGCCCGACAACGTCAACCTCGACAAGGCGCGCCGGCTGCTCTGGCCGATCAAGCAGAAGTACGGCCGCAAAATCTCCTGGGCCGACCTCATCGTTCTCACCGGCAACGTCGCGCTGGAATCGATGGGATTCAAGACCTTCGGTTTCGCCGGCGGGCGCGAGGACATCTGGGCGCCGGAACTGGACGTCTACTGGGGCAACGAAGACAAGTGGCTGGACGACAAGGCACGCTATTCCGGCGAGCGGAACCTCGAAAACCCGCTCGCTGCCGTGCAGATGGGGCTGATCTACGTCAACCCGGAGGGCCCCGGCGGCAACCCGGATCCGCTCGGGTCCGGCCGCGACGTGCGCGAGACGTTCGCGCGCATGGCGATGAATGATTACGAAACCGTGGCACTCACCTGCGGCGGCCACACCTTCGGCAAATGCCACGGCGCAGGCCCTGCCACGCACGTGGGGCCCGAGCCGGAAGCCGCGCCCATCGAGCAGCAGGGGCTGGGCTGGAAGAGCAGCTTCGGCAGCGGCCGCGGCGGTGACCAGATCGGCAGTGGCCTCGAAGGCTCGTGGACGCCGACCCCGACGCGGTGGGACATGAGCTATCTCGACATGCTGTTTGGCAACGAGTGGGAGCTGTCCAAGAGCCCGGCGGGTGCCCATCAGTGGACGCCCAAGGTGGCAAACGACAGCAACATGGCCCCGGCCGCGCACGATGCCTCGAAAAAAGTGCCTATCATCATGACCGCCGCTGACATGGCGATGCGCATGGACCCGATCTACGAGCCGATCGCGCGCCACTTCCACCAGAACCCGGACGAATTCGCCGACGCCTTCGCCCGCGCCTGGTTCAAGCTCACGCACCGCGACATGGGACCGCGTTCGCGCTACCTCGGCGCCGAAGTGCCTGCCGAAGACCTTCTCTGGCAGGACCCCATCCCCGCCGTCAATCATGTCTTGATCGACGACCAGGACGCCGCCGCCCTCAAGGGCAAAATCCTGGCGTCCGGGCTGACGGTCCCCGAACTGGTCTCGACCGCCTGGGCCTCGGCGTCCACCTTCCGCGGCTCCGACAAGCGGGGCGGCGCCAACGGCGCGCGCATTCGCCTCGCGCCGCAGAAGGACTGGGAAGCCAACCAGCCGGCGCAACTGGCCGACGTGCTTGGCAAGCTCGAAGGCATCCAGCGCGAATTCAATGGCGCGCAATCCGGCGGCAAGCAGGTCTCGCTGGCCGATTTGATTGTGCTGGCGGGCTGCGCCGGCGTCGAACAGGCCGCCAAAAATGCGGGGCACACGGTGACGGTGCCCTTCGCGCCGGGCCGCACGGACGCCTCGCAGGAACAGACCGACGTCGACGCCTTCGCCGTGCTCGAACCGATCGTGGATGGTTTCCGTAATTACCAAAAGGCGAATTACACCGTCTCGGCCGAAGAACTGCTGCTCGACCGCGCGCAGTTGCTGACGCTCTCCGCGCCCGAGATGACGGTGCTGGTGGGCGGCATGCGCGCCCTGAACGCCAACGTCGGACAGTCCCAGCAGGGTGTCTTCACCCAGCGGCCGGGGTCGCTCAGCAACGACTTCTTCGTCAACCTGCTCGACATGGGCACGGAGTGGAAGGCGGTCTCGGACACCGAGGACGTGTTCGAAGGACGTGACCGCAAGACCGGCGGAAGGAAGTGGACCGGCACCCGCGTCGATCTGATCTTCGGCTCGCATTCCCAACTGCGGGCGCTAGCGGAAGCCTATGCCTGCGCGGACGCGGAGGAGAAGTTCGTCCATGACTTCGTGGCGGCGTGGAACAAGGTGATGAACCTCGATCGCTTCGACCTTGCATGACCCCGACGGCGGGCGGGCCGGGTTCGCCGCGCATCGATGCACGCGCTGGTCATGATCGGTCTTGGCGTGGGCGGCATGGCGGCAGCAAACGATGACGAAGCGCCGGGCATTGGCTAAGGTGAATCCATGAACATCGCCGCCCGTGCCTTGCAGGATTATTTTGCCGACCCGCGTCACGCCGCCACACTGAAGTTCGGCAGCGGCGGCCTGGTACTCGCGCTGCTGGCGGGGCTGGGGCGGGTGGCGTCGGCGCAGGGCGGCACCCGGCTCGACACCCCGATGGGGATGGCGCTCGCCGGTTCCGGCGTGGCGGCGCTGGCCACCGCGCTGGGCGCATTACCAGCACTTTTCATCCGCAAGATTTCCACGCGCTGGGAAGACATCATGCTCGGCTTCGGCGCCGGCGTGATGGCGGCGGCGGCGGCTTTTTCGCTGATCCTGCCGGGGGTCGAGGCAGGCACCGACCTCCTCGGCAGCAAGCCGGCGGGCGCCGCCATCGTTGCCGTGGGTCTGGTGCTGGGCGCGCTGTTCCTGCTGCTGGCCGACAGGACGGTGCCGCACGAGCATCCCGGCGCCGGCCGTCACGGCCCCGGCTGGATGAAGCTGCGCCGCGTCTGGCTGATGGTGTTCGCCATCGCGCTGCACCGCGCTGCACAATGTCCCCGAAGGCATGGCGATCGGCGTCGGCTTTTCCGGCGGCGACACCTCGGTCGGCGTGCCGCTGGCCGCGGCGATCGCGATCCAGGACATCCCGGAAGGCCTGGTGGTCGCGGTGGCGCTGCGCACCATCGCCTATGCGCCGTGGCAGGCGGTCGCCATCGCCGCGCTCACCGGACTGGCCGAGCCGCTCGGCGCCATCGTCGGCGTTGCGCTCACCTCGGGATTCGCGCCGCTCCATCCGGCCGGGCTGGGCTTTGCCGCAGGCGCGATGATCTGGGTGGTGTCGCATGAAATCATTCCGGAAACCCATCTGAAGGGCCACGAGCAAGCCGCCACGCTGGGCATCATCGGCGGCTTCGTCGTCATGATGATGCTGGATACCGCGCTGGGATAAGTCTTCACCCGAAAGGAGTTCGTCATGGCCAAAGCCGCGCCCGCCCAACCGTTTCTCACTGACATCAAGACCCTGCGCGCCCGCGCCCGCAAGCACATCGAGGACGGCGCCGTCACCGCCGGCTACCTGGTGTCGTGAATCAGAAATATCGAAACATAAAACGGCATCTTTTCCCGCATGGCGGCGTTGCCCGTCGTTGCCATAGATCGAAGATCGAACTATGTCGCCTCCTCGCGCCTTGCCCTGCGAAAAAATCCATCCGTTTTATCTTGTTCCCCTATTTCTGATTTACGACACCAGCCGACCGCGCTACCGTCATCAAGCTGTTGAACGAGGCACTGGCCACCGAACTGGCGTGCATCCTTCGCTACAAGCGGCATTACTTCATGGCAAGCGGCATCAATTCCGATGAGGTGGCGCAGGAATTCCTGCAACACGCCCCCGAGGAGCAGGGCCACGCCGACCTGATCGCCGCGCGCATCGTGCAGCTAAAGGGCGAACCCGACTTCAACCCGGAAGGGCTGGCGATGCGCTCGCACGCCGAATACGTCGAGGGCGGCTCGCTCGCCGACATGATCCGCGAAGACCTGATCGCCGAGCGCATCGCGATCGAAAGCTACGGCGAGATGATCCGCTACGTCGGCGACAAGGACATCAGCACCCGCCTCATGCTGGAAGGCATCCCGGCGATGGAAGAAGAACACGCCAACGACCTGTCCAGCCTGCTGGAAGGCCTGGCGCGCTGACCCGCTAGCGCAGCGATTCTGCCGGCTGCGACGTGGCTTCCGGGGCAGGCTGCGGCGGCTCCGCCAGCGCCAGCGCATAAATCCGCTGCAGGTCGGCTTCGCTGATGTCGACGAAGGTGTCGATCTGGGAGAGCGCATAGACCAGGCTGCTGTGCGGAATCATGCTTTTTTCGGCCGCCTGGACTGCGGGTTGCGTGCGGCGATGCCAGCTTTGCGGATAGCGCCGCCAGGCGAACGGGTAGTTGAACAGTACCGCCACCGTCACCAGCACGACAATATTCAGCAGCACCGGGCTGAACAGATAGCCATAGCCCAACGCATGCACGGAATCTCCACCGAGGACGGCAAACAGCGCGGTCGCCCCGCCCGGCGGATGCAGACAGCGCAGTCCGTACATGGCGGCGATCGACAGCGCCACCGCCAGCGAAGCGGCCAGCATCGGCTCGCCGCCGAGCCAGCGCGCGCAGGTGACCCCGATCAGCGCCGACATCAGATGGCCGCCCAACACCGGCCACGGCTGCGACAGCGCACCGTGCGGCGCGGCGAACAACAGCACGGCCGACGCCCCCATCGAAGCGATGGCCAGCACCCCGCCATGCCCGTCGATCCAGAAATGGCTCGACCACAGCACCGCGAGGATGCCGAGCAGGCCACCAGCGGCCGAAATCCAGTGCTCGCGCTCCGAAACCGAGTACGCCAGCCTGCGCACCATTACCGTGTGCCCCCCAAGCGGGCGCGGCAGACGACGTGTCGCAGCGCCTGCAACATCAACCCGTGCTCCAGGCGCGCGGGCGCCGCATGCCGGCAATTTTGCAGGCCTGCTTCACGTAGCCGTAGGGATAAAGGTCGAACAGCTTCTTCTGCGCATCCCGTCCCATCCGCTCGGCCAGGTGCTTGATGACGAAGCGGGCATCGGCGATGACCTGGTGCTCGTCGTAGTAATCGCGCATGAATCGGATCGTGTCCCAATGGTCTGCGTTGAGTTCGATGTTTTCCTCCTGAGCCAGGGCCTGGGCCACTTCCTCGTTCCAGTTTTCGGGATCGATCAGGTAGCCCTCGGCATCGCGTTCTGGCATCCGGGCCTCGAGGTCAGCTGTTTGGTTCATGACAGGCTCCTTTCTGTTGACTGAAGCCTAGTTTAGAGATCTCTTATATATCTATCCAACGATTAATTTTGTTGTCTAATATCGAAAAAACCGATGGATGACCCATGGACACTGAACTCGCCCGCACCTTCCTGATGGTGGCCGCCACCGGCAACTTTGTTGCCGCCGCGAGCCGCCTGCACGTCACCCAGTCAACCGTGAGCGCGCGCATCCACACGCTGGAAGCCACGCTCGGCGCGCGCCTGTTCCAGCGCGGGCGCAACGGCGCCGAGCTCACCCCGTCGGGCAAGCGCTTCATGCGCCATGCCAAACACCTGGTGCGCACGGTGGAGCAGGCCGTGCACGACGTCGGCCTGCCGCAGGGCTTTCGCGACGTGCTGACGCTATCAGGGCGGATTGCATTGTGGGAGGGCTTCTTGCCGCACTGGGTGGCGTGGATGCGCGAGGCCGCGCCGGACGTCTCGCTGCGCCTGGAAATCGGCTTCGAGGCCGACATCATGCAGGGCCTGATCGAAGGTTCGGTGGACATCGGCGTGATGTACACGCCGACCTCGCGCACCGGGCTGACGGTGGAGCCGCTGTTCGACGAAACCCTGCTCCTGGTGACCAGCGACCTCGAACGCGGCTGGCCCGACGAAGGCTACATCCACATCGACTGGGGGCCGGAATTCCACGCCCAGTTCAGCGATCACCATCCCGACGCCCCGCCGCCCACCCTGGTCGCCAACATCGGCTGGCTCGGCGTGCAGCAGTTGCTGGCCTACGGCGGCAGCGGCTATTTTCCGCAACGCCTGGTCAGGCACTACATCGAGGCGGGGCAGCTGTGGCTCGTCCCCGGCAGCCCGCAATTCAAGCTGCCGGCCTGGATGGTGTTTCCGCGTGACAGCGGCAGCGCCACGCTCAAAGGCGCGCTCGACGGCCTGCGCACCCTGGCACGCGAGGAAC
>JBAQND010000202.1:0-9646 GCA_049303455.1 Thiobacillus sp. | reverse complement strand
CGTCTTGGGTGAGATGTGTGTAGTTCATTCCAGGCAACTTTGACTTGGCGGTCGAGGGGCTCGGATGCTCGCACATCTTGCCCACCCAACACGTTATTCAGAATTGCACTTCGAATTTGAACTCGCGAAGCATAACGTGGCCATTTGGCCACTTTATGTTTAACGCCACACCAACCGAAAATGGTTGGGGTTTTGTTATTAGTGGTGGGATGGTACCCCGCATCAAACGACTATTGAAAGTACGCGATACCGGCGTTCTGGCAAGTTGCGAAGCCCTGCGTACTGGAGCGAAAAGCGGGGGTTGACAGGCGTATCTGCGGACAATCAAACAGGTTTTTTGCCCTGATTGGTCACCGGAAATGGCCCTCAACCTTGTCTGCTCTCCAGGGCCGGTTCAGTTCCCAAACGCGCAATTGAAGCGGCGTCCGTCACCCTGACCAAAAAGACACCCATTTACGCCCATTCCTCGGCAAGGCAGCACTCCATGCGGCGAATGGCGCCCCTATTCACCGCGCTGTATGCGGGGAAAGACTTGCGTGTGCGGAGAATGTTGCTCATAATCTCCGCATGAATAGCGGCGATTACAAATACATCTGGCAGGCTGGTGACTGGCCGAACTGGCGCTTCGACCTGGCGGCACTGGCTGGGCCTATGGCTGAGGTCAGTCGCGCCCAGGGGCTGTTGATGGGCCGTCTGGCCGACGTGGGCATGGCCCTGCGCGATCAGGCGAGCCTGGCGGCATTGACTGAGGACGTCGTCAAGACCAGCGAGATCGAGGGCGAGCAGCTCAACGTCGAATCCGTGCGCTCTTCCATCGCCCGCAGGCTGGGCGTGGACATCGGCGCGCTTGCGCCGGTCGATCGGCACGTCGAGGGCGTGGTCGAGATGGTGCTGGATGCCACGGCCAACTGCCAGGCACCGGTAACACGGGAGCGTCTGTTCGGCTGGCATGCCGCACTGTTTCCCACCGGCTACTCCGGTCTTTCCAGGATCAAGGTCGGCGGCTGGCGCGACGATGCCAGCGGGCCGATGCAGGTGGTGTCTGGACCCATCGGCCGCCAGCGTGTGCATTTCGAGGCACCCCCCGCCGAGCGTCTTGAGGCGGAAACCAGCCGCTTCCTTGACTGGCTCAATGGTGCATCAAACGAGCCACCACTGATCAAAGCGGGGCTCGGCCATCTGTGGTTCGTCACGCTGCACCCGTTCGACGATGGCAATGGCCGTATCGCCCGTGCCATCGGTGATCTGCTGCTGGCACGCGCCGACGGCAGCCCGCAACGCTTCTACAGTTTGTCGGCGCAGATCCAGCGCGAACGCAAGGCTTACTACGACATCCTGGAGCAGACCCAGAAACGGTCGCTTGACGTCACCGAGTGGCTCGCCTGGTTCCTCGACACGCTCCATCGCGCTGTCGACCAGGCGCAGCACACACTCGACGCCGTGCTGACCAAGACGCGGTTCTGGCAGCGCTGGGCGACCACACCACTCAACGAGCGGCAGGTGAAGTTGCTGAACAAGCTGCTCGACGGGTTCGAAGGCAAGCTCACCAGCAGCAAGTGGGCGGCCATCGCCAAGTGCTCACCGGACACGGCTCTGCGCGACATCAACGACCTGCTTGCGCGGGGCGTGCTGCGGAAATCGGATGCAGGCGGCCGTAGCACAAGCTATGTGTTGGATGATGCTCCAACGGGGGGGCGCGCATGAAGAAAGACGTCAACGACGATGAAACTGCCGCCTTCAGCTCATCCGAGAAGGTCATTCTGGATTTCCTCGAGCGGGACATCGCCGCGCACCCCGAACGGTTGCAGCCTATCACTGCCGAGCAGGTGCGACGCGTTCAATCGCTGGTTGGATACGTCTCGGTAGAGCTCGACACTCCACCGTGACCATGGTTCCCGTGTCGCTGGATACCATCCTGAAAGACAAGACGGCGATCAACATCCACAAGAGCGCGGCAGAGGCGCAGATTTACGTCTACCGCCGCGGCAATATCATCGGGGTGATGTAACGGCCGGGCGGTCGCGGCCCCGAACGGCGGGCGGCTCTCCGTGGACGGCTCTATCGGCCCACGGCCAGCTGGTTGATGACCTGGTCGACGGCGAACAGGCACCAGGCATCCTGCTCGGCGCGGTCTTTCTCGGCCTGGGTGGCGACCAGGCCCTCCAGGGTCACCACGTAATCGTGGGTGTGGACGCGGATCTGCTCGGGGTAGGGAATCATCGGGTCCATTTCCAGCACCAGCGACAGGGCATCGCTGACTTCATCGTCGTTGTCCTGCTCCGGCGGCAGCACCTCCAGCGCGTCCACCACGTCGCGACAGCCGGGCACCCACCACGCCAGCACGCCTGCCAGGCGTTTGTGCGAAAGGCTGATGACCCAGCCATCCAGCGTCACCACCCCATCCTTCACCGCGGCCAGGATGTCGCCGCTGGCGTCGTCGTCCAGGATTTCCTGCACGGTGACGGTTTCACCCTTCTTTATCACGCGCAGCGAACAGTTTTTCAAATCGCGCGCGTCGAGCAGGGCGGATTCAAGGGCATCCAGAATCTCGCCGTCGGCCTTGTGCTCCGCAGGTGCCACATGCAGCCGGTCGATCACGCCGCGCACATCGGCAACCGCGGCCGCAAGTTCGAGGGCGCGCTTTTTCGCGGCAATGCTCTCCACGTCGCCTTCCATCACCAGCACGCTGTCGTCGGTCAGGTCGAGGTGGACGGGCCAGCGATGCAGGTTGATGCGCGGTTCGCGTTCAAGCGCCGCCCGCACTGTTTTGAGGATTGGGTTTCCGTTTTGCATGGTGTGGCACCTCCGAATTCAACATAGCACATGGGGTTTGCCGTTCTTGCGTCTCAACGGGTGCCGCCGGGAAAGCGGATTTCCGCGAGCAGGGGCAGGTGATCGGAGGCGACGCGCGCCAGTTCCGAACTCGGGATATCGATGGCGGCCACATCAAGCCCGGGGCTGATGAAGATGTGGTCGATGCGCATGGTCGGCAGGCGGCTGGAAAAGGTGGCTTGGGGGCGGTGATTTTGCGCCCGGGTCTGAGCCTCGACGAGCTGGCCGCCGAGCCGGCGGCACACCGGCGATGACGGCAGTGCGTTGAGGTCGCCGCACAGAATCACCGGTTCACGGCACTGCTCGTTTGCCAGCCAGTCGCCGCCGAGCAGGGCCTCGACCTGGGCGGCGCGTTCGCGCGGATAGAGGCCAAGGTGGGTGTTGATGATCTGAACCTCCCTGCCGTGCAGATCGACGGCGACCCATAGCGCGCCGCGCGGTTCCAGGCGCGGCTTGTCGGCGAGTCCGGGCAGCGGACCGGCTTTGACCAGGCGCTGCGGCAGATGCGTCAGGATGGCATCGCCGTAGCGTTCCTCCTCGAGGTGCATGGCCGGGTGGAAATGGAACTCCATTTCCAGGTAACGGGCGATCAGCTGCGCCTGGTCCATGCCCTGGCTGCGCTCGCGGCCCACGTCAAGCTCCTGCAGCGCCACCACATCGGGCCGGGCGCGGGCAATCACGCGGGCGATGCGTTCGGCATCGAGCTTGCCGTCCATGCCGACGCAGCCGTGCACGTTGTAGGTCATGACGCGCAGGCAGTCCGTCCGGGTGGAGGCAATCCGCTTGCGGGCGGCACCGGCCTGGTGGTCCGGGCGCCCCAGATGCCGCAACGCTGCTTTGCGCAGGTCGGTCGGACGCAGATAGTCGTGTTCGCGCGCCGGCAGCGGCGTGTCCTGGGGGAGCAGGGCGAAGCCGTGGGTTTCGTCCGGCGAGGCCCCGGCGTGCGCGCCGTTTTCCGTGGCAAAGCTGATCGGGGTGACACCGTGGCGCCAGCCGAGCAGCACGAGGTCGCCGGCCTCCGCATGCTCGCACAGGCGCACCAGGTCTTCGCCGAGCGCATCGAGAAACGGATGCTGCGCGCCCAGCAGCGCGGCGCGGTCCTGCGGCAAACGGAATTCGCCGGCCTCGGTGCGGGCGCACAGCACGCCCGGGCCCGCCACACTGAGCACGAGCGGAACCAGGTGGGTGCGCGCCAGTTCGCGGGCGACAAAATCGCGCGCGTCGTGCGTCATGTCCTGCGGCAAATAGACATGGCCCACGGGCCCGAGGGCGGCGACGAGCGGGTGCGCCTCGTCCGCTTGCTCGCCATTGATGCCGAGGACCGAGAACAGATGCTGGATTTTCCGTCCGCCCAAAACCCGAACCCGCTGGGTCTGAATTCCCCCCGCGCCTTGCGGGCGAACCTTCAGCCCCGTGGTGCCCAGCTTGTCGAATGCCGCTGTCACCGCATCCTCCAGGCTGTAGCCCTGGACCGCCTGATAGGACCGGACGGCGGCCTGCCCGTGATCGGAATAGACCCAGACCTCGTAGTGCCGCCATGGGGCATGGTTGGCGGCGCGCCACAGGCGGGCCACGGCGTCGTCGATCCCCTTCAGCGTCCAGTGGGCGAACAGCGAGTGCGGGCCGCGTCGGTGCGACTGTTCGTCGTAACCGAGGAAATTGATGTGGATGATGGGCAGGCCCCGGCTGATGTCGATCTTGCCGCCGATGACGCACAGCTCGCGCAGCAGGATGGAAATGGCGACGCGGGTCGGGATGAATTTCAGTTCCTTGAAGAAGTCGTATCCACTGACCAGGCCGCGCACAAAATCAAACAGCGCCAGCCCCACCTCCAGCGGCAGCAGGACGGCGACACGCACAAAGCTGTAGAAGTTGCTGAGCAGAAACGCCAGCAGCACCAGCGGGTTGGCCGCGCGCAGCGTCGACCCCCAGCCCATCGCCGAGGGGCAGAAATGCGGTTCCGCCGCGCCGCCGGCGTAGTTGTCCGAATAGGCACTGCCGCCAGCGAGCAGCGCCTCGTTGCCGGTGCCGGCGAGCATCGCCTCGACCCGCGCCGCCACCTCCGGGTCATACATGCGCACGATCCGGCGCGATTCGTGGTCGCGGAAGGAGAACGCCGGGACGGCCCCTTTGACCCCATAGAAGAGTTCGCCCTGGACTGCGGGCGTCGTCGACGGCAGACCCGAATAGTGGGCATGCAACTGATAGTGCTCGCGCCTGAGCAGCCGCCGCAGGAAGGGCAATTCGCCGTGTTTCAGGGCGCGTTCGAATTGCGGATGAGCGAGTCCGTCGATCTGGACCATGATCAGTCCCGGCCGCGTCGGCGACCCCTCCGAGACGGGTAGACGCAGCAGGCGCGCCAGCCAGACGCTGCGACTGAGGTTGCGGCGCAGGCGACGGAAAAAGGTCTCGATTCGGCTGAGCATGGGCTATTGGCACACGCCCAGTCTTGAACTGCCCCCAGGCCGCGCGCGCTGCATCAGTCCTCCCTTTCGGAAAACAGGCCGCCACCGAGGGCCGCATCCCCCGCGCCGGCCACGCTTTTCAGGATGTCCCATTCCGTCCTGATCGCGGTCATGACCTCTTCCCATGCGCTTTCGTCCTTGCCGGATCCGGCACCTGCTCCGGACCTGAGTGCTTCGTAACACGCGAGGGCCTTGTCCGCCGAGCGGGGCATGGAAAAGGCCTCGGCGGTGTCGCGTGCGGCCTGCTTCAGCTCGCGCAGGGATTCGGAAGGCAACGTGGAAACCCACTGCAAGGCGGCGCTGAATGCCGTGGGCGTGGCCTCGTGCAGCAGGCGGCCGTTGTGCCGGTCCCGCACCACTTCCCGCGCGCCGGGCGCATCGAGGGCGACCACCGGCAGGGCGGCCGCCATGGCTTCGGTCAGCACCATGCCCTGCGTCTCGCTGGTCGATGCGAAGGCGAACACGTCCATGGCATGCAGGGCGTCGGCCAGTGCCTGCTGTTGCAGGATGCCGGCAACTTGCAGCCTGGCTTCGAGGCCTGCCCGGGCAAACACGTCGCGCATGGCGGCTTCGGCGGGGCCGCTGCCGATCACCAGAAAATGCGCATGCGGCTGACCGCCGAGAAAGTCGGCGACTGCCTGGGCCAGGAATTCCAGGTTCTTTTCCGGTGCCAGGCGGCCCAGGTGGCCGACCACGAAGGCGTCCTGCGGAATCCCCATCTGCCGGCGAAAGCCGGCGCCGTCGCCCTGCGCGAAGTGCCCCAGGCGCACGCCGGTGGGCACCACGGCAATCGGCGTGACGACGCCGCGCTGCTGCAGCAGATCGCGGATGCTCTCGCTGGGGGCGAACACCTGATCGGCGAGGTTGGCGTAGCGGGTGGCCAGTTCGATGGCGAAGCGCTTCAGCGCGGGCGAGTCGCCGGGAACATAGTGGGTATAGCGCTCGTACAGGGTGTGGTGGGTGAACACCAGCGGCAGGCCCCAGCGGCGCGCGATCCGCACCGCGGTCATGCCGAGCAGGAAGGGGTGCTGGGAGTGCACGATGTCGGGGCGAAAGGCATCGAGCGTGTCGGTCAGCGGCGGATGGATCGGCAGCACCACCGAGAAATCGCTGGCGTTGAAATTCTGGATCGCGGGGATGCGCACCACGTCGACTTCGTCCTTGGGCATGTCGGGGAATTCGGGCGCCACCACCAGCACCCGGTGCCCGCGCTTGCGGTATTCCTCGGTGAACGCCGTGACCGAGCGCGCCACGCCGCCGACGTGCGGGGTGAAGGTGTTGGTGAGGATGAGGATGTTCATGCGCTCGGCGCCCCATTGACGAGAACGACCGAGCCGGCGCCGGCTTGCGGGCTGGCCGGCGCGTAGCCGGGCAGGCGGACCTCGATCGGCGGCGCGCTGCGGTGCCAGTCGCCCTGCCACTCGACGCGCGGCGGATGGCCGGGGTCCGGCGTGATGCTGACCGTCACCGGGCCAAACCGTGTCGGCGCGGGGCCGAAGCGGATCGGCGTTTCCTGGTCGAGCCAGCGCGCCGGAACGCCGGCGCACAGGACCAGTTGGTCGCCTTCCTCGCGCACGAAGCAGTTGCGGATCATCAAGAGCCACTCGGCGGCGGCCCACACATGGTGGCCGTCGCCCATGCAGCCGCCGCCGGTCAGCGGGTGGATCGCCTCCGGCCACTGGCCGGTCGGCGAAGCCAGGGCGGCGACCGCATCCATCAGTTCGAGATAGCGCGGGTCGCCGGCACGCAGCAGCACCTGGGCGACGTGCAGGGTGAGGTAGGCGTTGAGGCCGGAGTGGATCATGTCCTGGTAGAACGCGCCCTTGACGAAACAGCGCTCGAGCAGAAACTCGACGCAATCGAGCAGGCGGGGATCGTTCGCCGCATAAAGCTGCACTGGATAGCCGCATGCCAGCGAGCCGATGGCGCCGGCATCCAGGCGGCGATAGGGCGACGCCGGCATGGCCGGACGGCCGAGCCGTGCTTCGCAGTTGGCCAGGCTGCTCTCCACCGCCACTGCAAAATCGTCGGCGGCCTGCGCGAATTCCCGGCTGTGGGCGGGGTCGGCCTTTTCCAGCATGGCTGCCGCCGCGCGCAGACCGGCGACGCCCCAGAAATCGTCCCAGTAGTAATAGTCGTTGGGCCCCAGGTGCTCGGCGCTGAAACCGGCGGGCAGTAGCCCGGCATGTGGCGCGTCCAGATCGTTCCTGAGCCGCTTGCGCATGATCCAGCGGGCGCCGCGCCGGATCGGGCCGAGCCATTCGGCGGCGGGCGGCCGCCCGGTCAGTTCAAAAAAGCGCTGCAGGATCCACAACACCTCGCCGTTGGCGTCCCATTCGCCTTCCTGCGAGCGGAAATAGCCGAGCGCTGTCTGCCGCGCCGGAAAGCGCGCCAGCGCGCGCTCGGCACGATCGGTGAGGCCCGCGCACAGCAGGGCATGGATGATGAAGGCGGCATCGCGGAACCAGAACCGCTTGTAGGTGTAGGGGCCGGGGTAGACGTCGTCCGGCGAATGCAGGATCAGGGAAGTGATCGCGGCGTCGTAGAGAAACTGATACTGGGGGTCCGGGCAGGCCAATTGGCAGCGATTGCGCTGCGCGGTATACCAGGCGTCGGCGGCAAGCGGCGCCACGGCCGCGAGCGGGATGCTCGCGGTGATCTCGGCCGCTTCGCCGGCCTTGACCGGAAACAGCGCCGCTGCCGTGACCATGCCGACGTCGCACAGGCCTGCGGTCTGGTCGTCGCGATCCTGCAGATGAATGAAGACGTCGCCGTGGCGGTAATCCGAGACGTGATGCCGTTCGGCGGGGGTGCCGAATTCGACCCGCTGGGCGTCGTCGATGGTCCAGGCGTCGCGCGCCGGCGACAGGCTGACCTGGTGGATGAAGCTGATGCCTTCCGGGTTCGCCGGACGCAGCGCCAGCACCAGCTGGGCGTCGCTGTCGGCCCGCGCCTGCAGCCGCAGCTTGCACACCGGGACGCCCGCTTCGAGCGCGACCCAGACGCTGCTGGTCAAGGCCAGCCCGGTCGCTTCCGTTTCGGTGGTGATGCGAACGCCGGCGTCGATGTCTTGGCAGTCCATGTCCTGCCGCTGGCGGCACTCGGTGGCCCGCGCGGGCAGCAGCCAGCGCCCGTCCTCGGCCAGCAGCCAGCCGTCCAGCGACCAGCCGTCGAGCAGGGGGGTCAGCAGCCCGCGGGGATCGACGATCGGCAGTTCCGGGCAATCCGGATGGCCGACCGCGGTCCAGTTGCGGTGGGTGAGGTTGATGTGGGTGATGGAAAAGGCGCGCGGGATGAAGGACACGTCGAGTGGGTCGAACTGGCGTTCGATCCAGTAGGGCCAGACCCAGTCCAGGTTGTGCTGGATGACCCGGCTGTTGATCAGGCCGCGGGCGTGGAACACCACGCCGGCGCGCAGCAGTTCGATCGGCTCGCCCACCTCGGACGGCTGGGCAAAGCTGTGCAGCCGTGCCAACAGGGCGATGGGGTCGAGAAAGCCCTGCCGGCGCGCGGCATAGCGCACGACGAAACGCCAGGGCAGCCACTTCATCCAGCTCATGCCACGTCCTCCTCGATGTCGCCTTTTTCCTCATAGCGGGCAAGTGCCCGCCGCGCGAGCCGGCTGAAGTAAATAACCACGACCACGGTGGCGACGAAGCCTGCGCCGTAAAGGCTCCATTCCAGCGGCGTCCGGTCCGCGCTGCGCACACTGAGGGTGGAGAGGTCGGCGGCGATTGAACCGAGATACACGCTATAGATGGAGAAGGGAATGAAGCCCAGCAGCGAGCCGCCAACATAGCCACGCAGCGAGAAGGGCGTCAGCCCGAAGAAGTAGTTGGAGATCTTGCTGGGAAAGAACGGAATCAGGCGCGTCAGCAGAACGATCTTCCAGCCGTGCGGCGTCAGTTCCTTGCTCACGATATGAAGCCGGGAACGGGCCATGACGAACTGTCTGGCGCGTTGCCCGAACAGATGGCGCGCGATGAGGAAAGCCAGGGTCGCGCCGAGCGTCGTTCCCGCCACCACGTAAATGGTCCCCTTGACGACGCCGAACACGAAACCGGCGCCGGTGGTGAACAACACCCCCGGCAGCACCAGCACCACCACCGCCGCCATGATCAGAATGAACAGCAGCGGGGCCCAGGCGCCCTGGTCATCGAACCACTGCAACAGGGCCAGCACTTGCTCGTGCACGCCAAAATAAACGAGCAAGGCGAGCACCGCAGCGACGAACAGGATGCTGGCCGCGATGCCCAGCAGCGGCGACTGAATGCGTCTGCCGGGAGGTTTGATCGAGGTGTGTTTCATCATCTGCCGAGTTTTCAATGATGGAGACGACTCATTCCTGG
>JBAQND010000201.1:0-3806 GCA_049303455.1 Thiobacillus sp. | reverse complement strand
CGCTGTTGCTCAGCCTGCCGTTGTTCGTAACCTACATGGAAAGTGGATTGGTACCGCGTTTCCCAACGGCCATTCTCAGTACTGGCCTCGTTATGCTCAGCGCGATCAGTTTCATCACCGGCGTGATTCTCGAAACGGTCACCATAGGCCGCCGTGAGGTCAAACAATTGCACTATCTTGCAGTCGATTCGCCGGCTTACGTTGCAGACCAAAAATCACACCGAGAATGATAAGGACTCGAATCACCGTCACGGGTTTCTCCATCATCGCGATCGCGATGGCTGGGTTTGCCTTCGTACTGCATGCGAGCTATCCAGGCTACCTTCACCAAGACTCGGTTGTGCAACTGTTGCAGGTAGCGAGCGGCAACTACGACGACTGGCATTCGCCTTTTCTGAAACTGCTATGGTCAGTGTTACTGAAGCTGATGCCCGGCCCGGTTGGTTTCATCGTGCTTAATAATGTACTGATATGGAGTTCGGCGCTCGCGCTTGCCCTCGCCATGCGGCGGCGCATTGGCGCCTGGTCCATCCTGTTGGTTGCGGTTCCATTTTTTCCGGGCGCGTTCAATTTTCTCGGCGACGCGCACGTCGATGCCATGCTTGTCGCCTGGCTGATGGCGGCAGCCAGCACGGCCTATATTTCACGGCGGGAAAATGTGTCGGCACGTTTGCGCCTCGTGATGCAGATCCTTGCCAATCTGTTTATTATCGCGGCCTTCCTGACCCGGATGAATGCGATCTTTAGCTTGGTGCCGTTGCTGCTTTATGCCAACGCGCGGCTCGGTTTGCGCCGGAATCTCTTGCTGTGCGGGGCGCTGATCGTGGCCATGCCTGCGGTGAACACGATGCAGAACAAGGTCCTGGACGTCACGCCCTCATCGGTAGTCGATAGCATCAAGGTCTACAATTTGTTGGCGCTGTCGTACCACGAGCGCAAGAATTTGTTCCCCGGCGAATGGACCGAGCCGCAGTCCCGAGAGATCGTCAATGCCTGCTATTCACCGGTGCAATGGGATGTGGCGTGGTATGGCCAGTGCAGTTTCATCTATGCAGAACTCCAGCGGCAGCAGTTATGGGGTTCCTCGCAGTTGACGCGAACCTGGTTAGGTGAAGTGATAAAGCATCCATCAGCCTACTTCACCCTGCTTTCCGCGACGTTCAAAAGAAGCATGTTCGAGCCGAATTCCCGGGTCATGCTTCATCAGGCCCCGAACCCATGGAACTGGCAAGTCGAGATTAATCCCCCTCGCCCTTCAACCGAACTCGCCCAAGATTACATCCGTTCCGATTTCAACGACTACGTTGGTCGGCCCTGGGTTTATGTATTGCTCTCCGTCTTGGGCATCGTGCTGCTTTTCAGGACGCGCGCCGCCGCCACCGAGGAAGGGCGTTTTGCGCTTGCGATCCTGGTTTCCGGCCTAGTGTACCTGCTGACCTATTTCGTATTTAGCGTATCGGCGGAGTATCGCTACTTTTACTGGTCCGGTTTTGCTGCCTATATCGGCCTCGTGGTCGTTCTGGCTTTGCTCCCAGGGCAGGCGCGCCATCCCATCGCACGGGCGCGAGATATATCGGACAGGGCACTTCGCATCCCCTCTTTGACGATTGCTGCGCTGGCCGCGGCTTTGGTGGTCTTTCCATCCCATTTGCCGACCGAGCGGCGCATCGTCACAATAACGCAACTCGGCCCTGAGCCTGTGATGGTCACCGGAGTCCACAATGCGGCGACGCCAAAGTGGATGGGCTTGAATTTCGAGGGCCAGCTCGAGCCGATGGCATGGATCGGTGAGGGTGCGGGATATCGCTCCAGCCGGACTTTCAGTCCGATGGTTATCGAGTTGGAAATGCTGAAGCAGGATATCGATGTCGTGCTGGCCACCGGCCCCGGAATGGGGATAGTGGCTATTGAAGAAACGGGGTTTCATCGCCGGGTGGATACAGCGGCGGATCAACCCGGCAGTACGACGGTTAGCTTGCCGCCACAGGAATCAGCGATGTATGACGGGCTGCCCGCTTCAGTGAAAAATATTGCCATGGCGTTGATGTTCTTTCTGTCTTTTTTGTTGGCATTCTGGAAAGCCGGCCTATCGTCGCCTTTCCAAGAAGGCGGCGATTGATGTGCGACAAAATGCCGGAGGCCTCTATTAACGCTGCGATGAGGGCATTCCAACGGAAATTCATGGCCACTCTGCTGCGCGACCGTTTTGTCCGGTTCTCGATCGTGGGGGGTGTGGGGTTTGTGATCGAAGCGGCCCTGCTGACTTATTTTGCGACCGTGCCTGGTCTCGGGGCGATAAAAGGACGGGCGATTTCCTTTCCAATTGCCGTGGTGACGACGTGGTGGTTGAATCGCACGTTGACGTTCCAGTCGAAAAACAACCCGCACCGCGAGAGTTTTCGTTATTTTCTTGTGCAGTCGCTCGGGGCTGTCGCAAACTTGGGAGTGTTCGTGGTGCTGGTATCGGCGTTTCCCGGGCTGCGGTCAATTCCGGTTGTGCCGCTGTTTATCGCAGCGATTTTCGGGTTGCTCGTGAATTTCACTCTTTCAAAAAAATACGTATTTTCCCAACATGAAAAACAGTCATGAATTTTCGTATTCCGGGACTGACAACCTGGAAGTCATGGCCGAGGCCAAGAATTACAATGCCTATCTGGCGCATCTGGTCAGGCAACAGATCGCCGGCGCGGCGCGTGTCGTCGACTTTGGCGCAGGAATTGGTACGTTCGCGCAGCCATTCAGCGCGGCCGGGCTGAATATCATGGGCGTGGAGCCGGATAACGCCCAGCGTCAGAGGCTGCTGGAAAATGGAATTCCTTGTGTGGCGGACATCTCGGAAGTGGAGGATGGCTGGGCCGATGCGATCTATAGTGTGAATGTGCTCGAACACATCGAAGACGATCGCGCGATTCTCCGCACGCTGCATTCGAAACTCAAGCCCGGCGGCAAACTGTTTATTTATGTGCCGGCCTTCCAATTGCTTTATTCCGCAATGGATAAAAAGGTGGGCCATTGCCGGCGATACGGCCGTGCCGAATTGACGAACAAGGTCAAGGAGGCCGGATTCCGGATAGTCGACTCGCGCTATGTAGATTCACTGGGATTTCTCGCCAGCCTGGTTTACAAGTGGCAGGGCAATGATTCCGGCGATATCAATCGCGGCGCACTCAAAGCCTACGATCGTTTTGTCTTTCCGTTGAGCCGGGCGATCGATGTGTTCGCATCTTCGTTTGTTGGCAAAAATCTCAGTCTCGTCGCCGAAAAAGGACGGTGATAATATTTCCATGAGATTTCTTGGCCGTACCGAGTGCTGTGCCTGCATTACGCCAGCATGACTATCATAGAAAAACCCTATGGCAAATATTTGATATTTGCGCAAATCTGTTTGGTGTTTTCAATTTCGTTATGGCTTCGGGCTTTTTATCCGACTTTAGGTGTCTATGCGCCACATGACGACTTTCACTTCATCCAAGTCGCGTCCCGTCTCGGCCGGGGAGAATGGCTTGGCACCTATGACCAACTGACTCATGCCAAAGGCATGTTCTATCCGTTATTCATTCTCATCAACCAATCGACCGGCCTGCCGCTCAAAATCAGCGAACACATACTCTATCTAGTCGCCCCTGCAAAACCCTCACACCCCGCACAAACAAAGGAATCCACCTGAATTCCCCCCACCGGAATCTCGCAGGAATTAAAATAACAGGCGCCGAAACCTGAGAGAAATCGACCGCCGAGAGACGAGATGACCGACGACTTTTTCCGCGCCCGCCTGGAGCGGATGATCGACCTCAAGCACCCGCTCG
>JBAQND010000200.1:0-3190 GCA_049303455.1 Thiobacillus sp. | reverse complement strand
ACGCGGCGCACGAGCAGGAGGTGTTCATCTCGGTGACCGAGGCGCGCGCCCGCGTCGGCGCGATCCAGGCGACGCCCGAGCTGATCAACGACGAAGCCGCGTTCCAGAAATTCATCGCCGCGCAGGGTGAACTCACCGGCGCGATCTCGCGCCTCTTGCTGGTGGCCGAGAACTATCCCCAGCTGAAGGCCGATGGCCTGTTCCGCGACCTGCAGGCGCAGCTCGAAGGCACCGAGAACCGTATCACCGTCGCGCGCAACCGCTACATCGCCGCAGTGAAGACCTACAACGTCACGGTGCGTTCGTTCCCGTCGAACCTGACCGCGATGCTGTTCGGCTACAAGACCAAGCCGAGCTTCACGGTAGAAGACGAGCGGGCGATTTCCAAGCCGCCGACGGTTGATTTCGGCCGGCCGGCACCCGCACCTGCCGCCGGGTCGTGATCCCGGGATGAACCGGCTGGCACGGACGCGTCTCGCGTCCGGTTTCCTTCTGCTGCTGTTTACGCTGTTCGCCTGGGCGCAGGTGGCGGTGCCTGAATTGTCGCGCCGCGTCACCGACCTGACCGCCACGCTCAGTGCTGAGCAGATCGCCACGCTGGAAAATCAGCTGGCCGCCTTCGAGGCGCAGAAGGGCAGCCAGATCGCCGTCCTCCTTGTCCCGACCACGCAGCCGGAAGACATCGCGCAATTCGGCATCCGGGTCGCCGAAAAATGGAAGATCGGCCGGACCAAGGTTGACGACGGCGTGATCCTGATCGTCGCCAAGAACGACCGCACCCTGCGCCTGGAGGTGGGCTACGGCCTGGAGGGCGTGATCCCCGACGCGATCGCGAAGCGCGTCATCGCCGAGACCATCACGCCCTATTTCAAGGCGGGCGATTTCTACGGCGGCATCGCTGCCGGCGTCCAGCAACTGATGGGCCTGATCGAGGGCGAGCCGTTGCCCCCACCGGCGGCCGCTGCGGGCGGACGTGGCGAAGGCGACGAAGGCGCGCTCATCCTCCTGATCGTCGGCGGTCTCGTCGCCGGCTGGCTGCTCTCCCTGCTGATGGGTCGCCCGGCAGCGGCCGGGGTCGCCGCGCTCGGCAGCGGGGCAGTGGGGGCGATGCTGCTGGGGCTCACCCCGGTGCTGCTCTTCATCGCCGTGTTCGTGTTCGCCGGCGTGGCCGGGGGAGGCCGCCACGGCGGCGGCTGGACCAGCGGCGGCGGATTCGGCAGGGGAGGCGGCTTCGGCGGCGGTTCCTGGGGCGGTGGCGGCGGCGGATTCGGCGGCGGAGGCGCATCGGGCTCATGGTGAATTTCAAGCGTTGGCTCAAGCACATGTTCATGCCGCCGCGGGCGTGGCGGCGCGCGTTTCCGCAGGCCACGCTCGACGCCATCGAGGCTGCGATCCGTGCCGGCGAAACCGCCCACGGCGGCGAAGTCCGCTTCGCCATCGAGAACAGCCTGCCCGGCATCTTGGCCTGGCGCGGCATGAGCGGCCGCGAACGCGCGATCGAGGTGTTCTCCAACCTGCGCGTATGGGACACCGAACACAACGGCGGCGTGCTGATCTATCTGCTGCTGGCCGACCACGACATCGAAATCGTTGCCGACCGCGGCATTGCCGCGCAGGTGGACCCGGCGGCCTGGGAGGCGGTGGCGCAGACGATGGAAGCGGCGTTCAGGCAGGGCGAGTTCGAGCGCGGCGCGCTGGAAGGCATCCAGCAAATTAGTGTGCTGCTGGCGGCGCATTTCCCCCCCTCTGGGCATAATCCGGATGAGCTGGCGAATCGGCCGGTCATTCTGGGGAGATGAGAGGCAGGCGTACGTAGTGTGGTGGATTCTGGCGGCGGTGCTGGTGGGCGTGGAGCTCACCAGCGGCACGTTCTATCTGCTGGTGTATGGCCTGGCGGCCGCGGCAGCAGGCGTGGCCGCCAGGCTCGGCGCCGGTTTGTTCATGCAGTTGCTGACGGCAGGCGTCATCGCCACGCTCGGCACCCTGGCCCTGCGTCGCTGGAAGCGGAGCACCGTGCATTCCGAATCCTCGCTGCGGAACATGGACATCGGCCAGACCGTATTGGTCGAATCCTGGCAGGGCGGTCGCGGCCAGGTCAAATACCGCGGGGCACTGTGGGACGCCGAGGCCGAATCGGCCAGCGTCGACAGCACGCATCCGCTCGTCATTCGTGCCGTCAAGGGGAATACGCTGATCCTGGGCAATTGAAGCCGGGACGGCGCAACAGCTGATTCCGGGCAAGCCGGGACAGCGCAGCACTTAAATCAAAGGGAGAAAAATAAATGGATGTTGTCGCATTCGTCATTCTGATCGTCATCGCTATCGTCGTCGCCAAGGGCGTGTGCGTCGTCCCGCAGCAGAACGCCTGGGTGGTCGAACGCCTCGGCAAGTTTCACGCCGTGCTCGGCCACGGCCTCAACCTGGTCATCCCCTTCATCGACACCGTCGCCTACAAGCATTCGCTGAAGGAAATCCCGCTCGACGTGCCGAGCCAGATATGCATCACCCGCGACAACACCCAGCTCGCGGTCGACGGCATCCTCTACTTCCAGGTCACCTCCAGGTCACCGACCCCAAGATGGCGTCTTACGGCGCGAGCGACTACATCGATGCCATCTCGCAGCTGGCGCAGACCACTCTGCGCTCGATGATCGGCCGCATGGAAATGGACCGCACCTTCGAAGAGCGCGACGACATCAACCGCGGCGTCGTGCTGGCGCTGAACGAAGCCTCGACTAACTGGGGCGTCAAGGTGCTGCGCTACGAAATCAAGGACCTCACCTCGCCGAAGGAAATTCTTCACGCCATGCAGCGGCAGATCACCGCCGAACGTGAAAAGCGCGCGCTGATCGCATCCAGCGAAGGCCGCATGCAGGAGCAGATCAACATCGCCACCGGCGCACGCAATGCGGCGATCCAGGAATCCGAAGGCGAGATGCAGGCGGCGATCAACGTCGCCCAGGGCGAGGCCGAAGCGATCAAGGCCATTGCCGCCGCCAACGCCGAAGCCATCGCCCACGTCGCGCGCTGTCGAACTGCCCGGCGGCATGCAGGCGGTGAACCTCAAGGTTGCCGAAAAATACGTCGAAGCCTTCGCCGGCATCGCCAAGGCCGGCAACACCCTGATCGTGCCGTCCAACATGGCGGACATCAGCACCCTGATCGCGGGGGCGATGAGCGTGGTGAAGTC
>JBAQND010000199.1:0-2432 GCA_049303455.1 Thiobacillus sp. | reverse complement strand
GCGAGAAAGTCATCGCCGCGCGCCGGGTCGGCATCAGCGAGTTGATCCTGCCCGACGCCAACCGCCGCGACTTCGACAAGCTGCCCGAGCATATCCGCGCCGGATTCACCGTGCATTACGCCAAGCGGTATCAGGACGTGGCGGCGGTGGTGTTCGGAACAGGTTCCAGCACGTGATGGTCGATTGAGCCAGCGCCGATCAAACCGGTCAGATGAACAGGCACACATCGGATTTTTGTGCCACGGGCAGGAAACTGGCCGCGCCAATCCAGTCCGCAATCTCGGGGATGAACGCATCAGGCGAATAGCCAAACAAATTCACGGTCATCTGGCAGGCGACCATCTTGACATCGGCTTCGATGCACGCGCTGCGTAACTCCTCAATGGTAGCGACACCTTTGTTTTTGACGGTTTGCTCCATCAACCGGGTTGCCACTTTTTCGAACCCGGGCACTCCTGCCATCACGGCATTGGGGACTTTCCAGTTGATATCCTTCAGCCACTGCGGCCCGAACGGCATCTTCATCGGCATGCTGGGGTTGCCGAGCGGACTGATCTCGAGATTCAGATTTTTCTTGAGCAGTTCAAGTCCGTAGAACGTGAAGAAAATCGATACGTCCCAGCCAAGCGCCGAAGCCGTAGACGCCAGAATGAACGGCGGATAGGCCCAGTCCATCGTGCCCTTGGTGGCAATGATGGAGAGGGACGGCACATGCGCAGCGTCGCGCTCGGCCATTTTGGTTTCAAAGCGCTGGTCGAACCACTGGTCGAACAGGGATTTGTCCAGACTCTCTGGAATGAGTTTTTCTGCTGCGCCCATGGCCGTCTCCTTAAGCTCTGCGAATGAGAAATTCAAACTCACCTTGATTCGTGCTGGAAGAAACCAGCTCGTGCCCGGTTTGCTTGCAGAAGGCTTGCATGTCTTTTAATGAGCCTGGATCGGTGGATGTGATGGCCAGTGTCTCGCCCGTCCCCATGCTGGACAAGGCTTTTTTGGTGCGCAGAACGAGGATCGGGGACGACCAGAACGAGGATCGGGGACAGACCACGTTTTTTGGTGGGACACGCATGCGCACCGAATCTATCAGCACCCTCATACATCGGACGACCGAATTACTGGCAGAGATCGAGCGCGATAAACAGCCCACTCCTTGTGCTCACGGGCGATGTATTGAATGGCAATGTGGTCAGGTATTGCCGTTCCAGATTTTCCCGAAATCGAAGGATAACTGGCGGTGATGCCGGATGGATAAAAGCGTGGTCACTGAACCGGCCTTGTCGACGACATACAGGATCAGGTAATCGCCCGCCAGATACACCCGCAGGCTGTCCGTCATGCCGGGCGGTAGCGTGGCGAGCATGGCAAGTGCTTCGACGGAGCGGGGCGGCTGGTCCAGATAAGGGCGGCCCATATTGGGAAAGCGGTGCAGATTTGGAATGACCTCGGTGCGCAGCATGGTCAACAGGTCGTCGTAGGCATGCGCGGCCTCAGCTTCCGTCAGAAAAGTCTCGATGGATTCCAGACACGTCAGAAAGCTCGCGGCGAGTTCGACCGCATGCGGGCGTTCAGCCACGTTTGCGGCCGGCTGATTTTTCCGTGCGCTGCTGCTGCAGGCGGGCGAGGGCGGCATCGGCGCCTTCGGTGCGTCCGGCGGCGATGTCTTCCAGGCCGCGCCGTGCGTCGTCGAGAAGCAGCAGATGAATGCGCTCGCGCTCAAGTTGGTGGTAATAGTCGAGGCGCTTCGCGTCGATCAGTGCGATATAGCTCTCACCGTTTTTGGTGACGATCTTTTCGGCGCCCGCCTTGACCTGGTCAGCGAGTTCGGAAAGGTGGGCGCGCGCTTGCGATAGGGGAACGACGTCGCGTGTCGAGAAGGCCATGGCGATTCCTTGCTGAATATGTACAGAATAACGTGCATTATGCGCGCCATAGCCGATCCGTAAAAGCCATACATCGGGTTGTGCGAGCCCTCGGGTAAAATGGCCGCCATGAACGCACCTGAGCTCCTCGACACGCCGCCTGCGCCCGTCATCAAGGTGCGCGGCGAGCTGCTGACCGAACTGCCGCAGGATCTTTATATCCCGCCCGATGCGCTCGAAATCTTTCTCGATGCTTTCGAGGGCCCGCTCGACCTGCTGCTCTACCTGATCCGCCGCCAGAACCTGGACGTGCTGGACATCCCGATGGCGGCGCTGACCAAGCAGTACATGGCCTATGTCGAAGCCGCGCGCGCCACGCGGCTGGAGCTGGCGGCGGAATACCTGCGGATGGCGGCGATGCTGCTCGACATCAAGTCGCGCAGGCGGCTGCCGCGGCGGGAACAGGCCGAGGAGGCGAACGAGGGCGACGATCCGCGCGCCGAACTGGTGCGGCGCCTGCTGGAATACGAGCAGATGAAGCTTGCCGGGCAGCATCTCGATGCCATGCCGCAG
>JBAQND010000198.1:0-6711 GCA_049303455.1 Thiobacillus sp. | reverse complement strand
GGCTCTATGGCAACGACGAGCAACGCCGCCATGCGGAAAAAGACGCCGTTTTATGTTTCGATATTTAAGATTCACGACACTAGGGCATGGCCTTGATGCGGTTGCGCCATTCCAACAGCATGGGATTGTCCGGCGTCAGGCGGATGGCGCTCTCGATATCGGCCAGCGCCTCCGTCTTGTTGTTCAATCCATGATTGGCGAGGGCGCGGCCATAGTAGGCCGGTCCGTCCGGCGACTCCTCGATCAGCTTGCCGAAGAGGGTGCGCGCACGCGCGTAATCGCGCTGGATCACCAAGGCCATGCCAAGATCGACGCGCGCCTTCTGGTGGTGCGGATCGAGTTTCAGGGCCGCTTCCAGGTCGGCCATCGCATCGTCCACCCGCCCCATTTCCAGCGCCACCCGTCCCTTCAGCGCAAGCACCTCCTCGCGCCGGGGCAGGACCGGGGTTTCCGTCAGCGCAAGCTCGAATTCGCGGTGCGCCTCCGCCCGGCGCCCGAGCACATGCAGCGCGATCCCACGCTGGTACCTGAGTCCGGGGAAGTCATACCCCAGCTGCCGTGCTTTTTCGTACGCCTGCAGGGCTTCGGCATGGCGGCCGGCTTCGAGGAGCAGCGAGCCCATATTGAACATGCCCATCCCCTTGTCGCCCAGCGTGGAGGACACCCGGAAATCCTCGAACGCTTCTTTCCAGTGCCCCTGGTCGAGCTGGATATCGCCCCGGTTGAGGTAGGGAAACCAGCGTCCGACCGCCCTGGGGTCATCCGGGAGCTTGGCGATCGCATCGCTCCAGACACGGATCGGGCTGGACATCGAATGCACCCTATCCAGCGCCTGCCAGATGAACAACGCGGCCAGCACCGCCCCGATCACCCCCAGCACGCGGCCGGACAACCCATGAAACAGGAAAAACACCAGCCCGGGAATGCCGATGGCCCATAGATAACCCCGGTACAAAACGAATGGATCCTGCACCCAGACCGTCGCGAATTCGGTCACGAACAGCAGGGCCGGCAGCAGCACCGAAATCCCCAGCAAGGCGCGCCAGTCGCGATAGCGGACGATCAGGTAAAACCCGCCCGTCAGCACGGCCAGGTAGCCGAGCACCCCGAGAACCTGCGGAAACGCCGTCAGGCTGATCGGGAAAGGCGGGCGCATGTCGATGGACATCCATCCCGTATACGGCACCAGCCAGTACAGGCTGTATTTGAAGAACAACCAGGCCTGATTGAGAATGCTGAGCAGAAAGGCGTTCTTCTCGACGTCCGGCCCCAGCGTCGACAGCTGGGTCAGGTAGATCTTCGAAAACGGGTCGAACGGCTTACCGATGATCTCGCCGTATCTCAACGCCAGCACCGCGGCGGCAACGCCCACCAGCACGGCCCCGGCGCCGCCGATCAGCGCCAGCTTCTTCAGGGACGGGCGTGCCACCAGGATGTACACAGGGAGTGCCGCAAGCGGCGCCATGATGGCGTGCTCCTTGGACATCACCGCGAGGACGTAACAGGCCAGCGCCGCCACGAACGACACCGCGCTCCCGCGTTGCAGGCCGCGCGCGAACTGCCACAACCCCAGCACGACGAACAAGGTCGCCATCAAAATGGAGCGCTGGATCAGGTAGGCCACCGCATACACCGCGACCGGATTCAGCGCAAAGAAACCGACCGCCAGGCCGAGCGCGGGAGACTGGTGGTACGCCACGCCCGACGGCTCGTCATCCGGTGGCGCGATGGACTTGAGGATTTCCCGATAAAACGCCCACAGCGCCAGCACCACGCCGAAGTGGATCAGCAGGTTGAATGCCCGCTGGATGGCCCAGTTATCGCCAAAAACAGTCTGAACCCAGACAAAACTGCCATAGGACAGCGCACGCGGCTCCCCCCGAAACAACGAACCGTACACCCCGAAAATCCGGCCATCGGTAAGCGCGCCGTCATCGAAAATCAGGGGGTTGTTTAACCCTGGCAGATAGATTGCCGAGAGCGCAAGCAGGACCACAGCCAGCCAGGCGAATTGGGCCGTTTTTTCATTAATCTTCATGTCTATCCCAGCATCCGAAAAACGTACACAGCGCGCGCGGATCCTCCATCATTTCGGCTATGCCACTGTTGGCTGTTGAAGTTATCCCGGATTGTTCATTAGACGATTTATGGCGCGTAGGGTGCACTCCGTGCACCGATTGGCGCCCGAAGGTGCACGGAGTGCACCCTACCCATAGCATCTCGCCCTGATGAACAATCCGGGGCTATGTCTTGCCCCCTCCGATGAAACCCCTAGCCTGAGGCATCCCGCATGCCGCTCCTACATGGCTGGCCGACACCAACTAATAACGACGAAAAAGCCCGGTCCGCGATTTTTGCACAGACAGGCCCGAGTTCGACACTTTTTCCTGATTTTCCAGTCTTCCACCATGGATTTCGGCGGCTTCAGCCGACCTGCCGGCGGTTCTGCGGCCAGCTCTTCGTAAAGTTGCAGCAAAGCTTTCGCGCCTGGTCCAAAACTGGCGTGTGGACACCCCTCATGCACTGGCAATTGCTTTCAAGTCCTTGATCATCAAATACAAGTGAAACGGGTCGGTTGGGCTGGCCTCAAATTCACAGCTTTCATACCACTGGCGCGCCGCCTCATCCTTGGCGTGTACAAGCACAGTACGGATACCCGCGATATCCGCCGCCTGCAAGGTGCGCAGCAACGCATCTTTCAGCAAGGCACGGCCAAGGCCCTTGCCCCGATGCATCCGGTCAACCGCCAGACGCGCCAAAATCATGACTGGCACTGGGTGACGCGCCAGCCCTTTCATAACCCGTTCAGGAACCCCTCCCGGCTCCACGCTGCCGACCACCAGGCTATAAAAACCCACCACCTGACTATCATTGCAGCAAACATACGTCTGCGCACTATTCGCCCGCTGATTGACCAGCGCATAGCGCTGCAAAAATTGATTAAGCGCCGACTGGCCACAATCGAAGGTATCGACCGCATCCGCCGCAGCCAGCTTGCGTACCGGCCCGTATTCGGGTTCGCTCAATCCAGCATTCCCGGTTCAGCAAGCAGTTTTTTCAAGCGGGGCTTATGCTGCACAGGCCTTTCCAGCGCCTGCTGAAAAGCATTCCACTGAGCCTCATCCAGCACGAAGCGATTACGATCCGCAAGCGCTTGGTTCGCAGCAGCTATACCCACGTCCAGCAAAAACTCACTGACATTTTTATGGCATGCCCGCGCCGCATCCTGCAGCAACTGTTTAACCTGCGCGCTGGCGCGCACATCAATACGCTCAGTTTTTGATGAATTGGGGGTGCCCATAATGAACTCCTTGCCACGCTAGAATTGCGATGATAGTCGTCCGGACATCATCATGACAACAAGAATTTTTCCGCAACCCATACAGCCAGCCCCCTGGCGCTATTCGCGCCCATACCAGCCTTCCCGATGAAATCGTAGGGTGCGCTACGCGCACCAACAATAACGGTGCGTAAAACGCACCCTACGAAATACAGTGCGCCCAGCCCCGCGCCGCTGACCAGCCTTCCCGACGAAATCGTAGGGTGCGCTACGCGCACCAGCAATAACGGTGCGTAAAACGCACCCTACGAAATACAATGCGCCCAGCCCCGCGCTGCTGACCAGCCTTCCCGATGCTGGTGGTGCGGTCGTTCAAACAACTCCACTACGCTCACCAAGTCTAATCACTCGTGCCAGGGTAACGCTTTCTTCGAGCTATCTTGGTGCTGGCAGTGCCCTCAACGCGCCAATGCGGCCTGCCTGATGGCTTCGGTAGCCCACTGGTTCAGACTCTGGCCGTGCGCGGCGGCGGCGATAGCGGCAGCCTCGTGGGTTGCAGGATCAACCCGCAGAGAGAATTTGCCCGAGAAGTGCTTGCGCGGCTCGATGCCGCGACGCTCGCAGGCTTCCAGGAACACGCGCAGGGAAATTTCGCCTTCATGCTTCAGCCCTTCCACGTCGGCAGCGTAGAAGTCGGCACCGCCATTGAGTCCCACAAACTCACCCCTGAACATTTGAATGTCAGGATCAAAGGCGATGACCGCCTGATAACCGTTAATCGTCATGGTATTCATGGTTTCACTCCGTTCTCTTCCAGCCATTTGCGGATTGCTGCGACCGCGCCCTTGTCCGTATCCGGCGAAGGGTGAGGGCGATGAAACACCCGCACCAAGCCGAACAAAAAGACCTCAACGCGTGAGCCTTCGCGTTCCTCAAGCTCTGCACCAAGCTCCCGGAATAACGCCTCGATGTCGGCCCATCGGACATTTGCCGAGACAGGCCGGGCGAAGATCAATCCCCGGTGCGCACGGCGCACCCTACAGTGGGCGCGATTTGCGGCATAAAGCCGATTACTACGCTAATCCCCCCAGAGGTGCCGTTACTTCCCGAACAACTTGGCAATGGCGGCGATAGGCAGCCACAAAGTCAGAGGCGTCTCAGGAAATGCCTCAAAGTTGAACTGTAGGTAGAAACTTTGCGCACGCGCGTGCTTCGCATCGACGACCACGCCAACCGAGCCAATTTCCTCGGACAGGCGAGAGCATCGATAAAGCGCATCCATCAGCAGCAACTTGCCCAGCCCCTTGCCCTGCTGCCGCTGGTCGACGCCCAAGCGCGCCAAGCGAGCCACCGGCACCGGGTAGTTCGGGAAACGCCTCTGATGTTGCTCAGGCAGCTGCCCCTTGCGGATAGTCGACATCGCCAGGCTGTAGTAGCCTAAAATTCGTTCGCCCTTGGCTCCAACATAAGTCCGGCTAATTTTTGATTCGGCATGCTGGCGGGCGAGCCGACGCAGATATTCGTCGAGGGCGGGTTCGCCGCAAGAAAAATTGCGCCGATCATGAAGTGCTGTTAGCAGTTCGATCTGGCCGTCGAACTCAATCACCGGGCATCTTGGTTGTTACGCCACGCCAAATATTCGGTTGCAGCGGCTTCCAGTTTCGGGCGGGGTTTGTCGGCGTTGTCCAATGCCGCAAAAAAAGCATCCCAGTCACGCGGTGACAATGTCAAAGTCTCGCTCTCGGCCAGTATCTGTTTGGCACGCTCTTGAGCGGAAGCAATGAGAAATGCGCTAAGCGAAACCCCCGCAGTCGCCGCTGCGCGGACGATCAACTCCTTGATCTCGGGTGAAGTGCGCAGGTCGATGCGCTCATACGGATGAGAAAGGGTCATGTGGCACCTCCTGAATAGTTACGTAAAACATACGGATACATTCTAGGTGGGAACACCGGATATTGCAACCGTTCCGTATAAAAGCCGTATCCACGAACGCGCCTTAGCTTTCATTCGCCAACGCAAGGGGGTCCAGCGAGGGGGTCAGTTCCAACATCCCAACATTCCCCGCTGGTTTCCTCGAATTTTCGTACTGCTCGACTTACCGTTAACTTAAATAGTGCACCCCGAAATATCGCCTGATCTCCGCCATCGTATAGGCGCTTGACAGGTATGACTGAGCCATCGCCTCACGATGTGGCGTGGTAAAGCGCGCCAGCAAATTCAAGGCTGAGCGGTCTGGCCATCGACAGATGGCAAAAGAAAAGGCTATGTCACTGCTGGTTGTTGAAGTCATGTCTTGCCCCCTCTGATAAAGCCCCAACCCTTCGACATCCCGCAGGCGGCACTGTAGGAGCGGCTTCAGCCGCGATGCGCCGCAAGGCGCAAAGGGCAAATGCTCGCCAAGGCCTTGCCGTGCCACCTTTGCGGGCTACCGCCCGCATCGCGGCTGAAGCCGCTCCTACAGCGCTGGCCAACACCAACAAATAACGATGAGAGAGCCAAAGAAAATGTTGGGATGTTAGAACTGACCCGCTGCTCCGCTGCGCTTGACTACGGTCGGCTAATGGATAACCCCATGCATCCACCCTTACGCATTTTTCTGGGCGTTACCGATAAACCTCGCGGCGGTGACCGATACGGACGACCAGCACGACGAGTTTTTGATCTTGCACCTCGTACACAACGCGATAGTTACCGACACGGATACGGCGGAGCCCAGAGAATTCGCCCTTCAGCACCCCACCCGCTGTGGGATTCGCCTTAAGTTCATCGATGACACCGATGATGCGCAATCGGTCCTCATGGGCAACCTTCGCCAGCGCCTTGGCCGCGCTCTGCTTAATGCTGACGGAGTAGGTCACGCTTGACAGCTTCCCAATCCAGCACCGGATCGGCCGGATCGCGCAACACCTCTATGGCGCGGGAGATGTCCTCGAAATCATCGAGATAATATTCAATAGCCTGCCTGACTACGTCGGCACGTGTTCGACGCAACTGTAAAGCGGCTGCATCGAGCGAAGCCACCAGTTCGTCGGGTAGTCGTGCGGTAATTTGGCTCACCTCAACCTCCTGTAATGTCAATGAATTCAAGTGATGTCAACATACATCAAACACCACCTTTGATCAATGCAGAAAGTCGGCGCTGGTGGCACGATGAATCATGCCCGGCATCCCGCAGAGACCTTGCCCGCCGCGCCATTGTCGGGCCGCCCTGATTGAAGCCCCACCCCTCGCATCCCGCAGGCGACACCCCGTGGGAGCGGCTTCAGCCGCGATGCGGGCGCCAGCCCGCAAAGGTGGCACGGCAAGGCCTTGGCGAGCATTTGCCCTTTGCGCCTTGCGGCGCATCGCGGCTAAAGCCGCTCCTACAGTACTGGCCGACACCAACAAAAACGATGAGCGCACCAAAGCCGCCCTGATCAAGCCCCCATCCC
>JBAQND010000197.1:0-26874 GCA_049303455.1 Thiobacillus sp. | reverse complement strand
GGCGTTCGCGGTTCTTGGTGAAGACGGTGGGCACCCATACGGCGTCGTCCATGGCCAGGCCAATGAACCAGCGAAACAGAAGGTTGTATTGGGTCTGCTCCATGAGCTGGCGCTCGGAGCGGATGCTGTAGAACACCTGCGGGAGCCTGTTAGCACTTTCAGAATGCGAGTGCTAAAATGCCAGTAAAGGAGTTTTTACACGTATGAATCAAACGATATCCTTACCCATACCCGCTGCGTACAGTCTGGACAGCTATATCCAGACGGTCAATCGCTACCCTATGCTCACCTTGGAAGACGAGCAGCGGCTGGCGCGCGCCTGGCACGACAAACAGGACGTCGAGGCTGCTCGTCAGCTGGTGGTATCGCACCTGCGCGTGGTGGTCAGCGTGGCGCGCCGTTATGTGGGCTACGGCCTGCCCCAGGCCGATCTCATCCAGGAAGGCAATGTCGGCCTGATGAAGGCCGTGAAGCGGTTCGATCCGGAGCGGGGCGTGCGCCTGGTGTCGTTCTCGCTGCACTGGATCCGTGCCGAAATCCACGAATACGTGCTGAAGAACTGGCGTCAGGTCAAGGTCGCGACCACCAAGGCGCAGCGCAAGCTGTTCTTCAACCTGCGCAGCCTGAAGCAGTCGCTCAACGCACTGACGCTCAAGGAAGCCGACGCCATGGCGCGCGAGCTCAACGTCACCCGCAAGGACGTGCTGGAAATGGAAACCCGCATGTCGGGCCACGACGTTTCCATCGACCCGACGATGGACGACGGCGAGGAAGGCTACAGTCCGCTGGCCTATCTGGCGAGCCCGGACGAAAATCCGGCCCAGTTGCTGGAGCGCGAGCAGACCGAACGCCTGCGCCATACCGGCCTGGCCACCGCGCTGGAAAACCTCGACGAGCGCAGCCGCCACATCATCAAGGCGCGCTGGCTGACCGAAGGCGAATCGGCGACCCTGCACGAACTGGCGGCTGAATATGGCATTTCCGCCGAGCGCATTCGCCAGATCGAAGCGCGCGCGCTGCAAAAGATGCGCGCCCTGATTCCGGCGTAAGCTTCGCTCCGCCGATTCAGAAAAAAGAGGCGATCAGGACAGAAAGGACGCTGATCCATGCCCAGATGATCAATGCGGTCACCACCACCATGGGGAAACCCTGAAAAGTGAAAAGCTGTTTCATCGTGCGCGCTCCATAAAAGTTGATTTATTTTAGTTTACTTGTGCCCGTTTGGGTACCTGTTCCCGGCGGGGTTTTCGTCTTGGCGGCTCAGGCGGCGGGTCGGCAACAGCGGGTCGTCGTCGTCCATCAGGATGCGCTCGGCCGGGCCTTCCAGGTCGTCGAACTGGCCGCTCTTGATCGACCAGAACACGCCGATGACGATCAGCAGCACAAAGATGCCGGACAGCAAGAACAAAAACCCCATGATGCCGCTCACGGCGCGGCCAGCTCCTGTATGAGCTGATAGCGCATCTCGCGGTCGCGTAGCAGGCGCAGCTCGGCCAGCCAGCGCCCACCGGCGGGCACGTGCAGCACCCCGCCATAGGTGCCGGCATCAAGGGCGGCGAGCGGCAATACGAGCGCAGCCTCCACCGCCCCAAGGCGCTGCAGGCGCAGCTCGGCCTCGATGCGATCAACGGGCAGACCGGTGCGATCCCTGACGCGAACCTGGATCGCGCGCGCCGGCTCGGCGCTATCGAGGCCATCGACTTCGACCTGCCAGCCGAGCTCGGACTCGCGCTGCGCCTGAGACAATTCGGACGAGACCGCTTTGGCTGCCGCCTGCCCGTGTGGCACCACCCCGGAAAAGCCGCTGTAGACCGCACCGCCATCGCTGCCCAGCCACCAGCGCGCCAGCGGATCGGGCAGACCCTTGGTGGCGAGGTAAAGCAGGCTGCCGTTGACCACAACGAGGCCCAGGAAAAACGCCGTCAGGAGCTTGGGCACCCAATGCATGCGGCCGACACTGCCCCGGCGGAACTGGCTCACCGCAAACAGCACCAGCCCCGCCGCAAGAAACACCGAGATGTGCATGGCCACCACGTCCAACCCCGGCCAGCGCCCGACAATGAGCGCGAAATACACGAGCAGCGGGATCAGTCCCGCCAGCAGTGCGCGCAGGATCGGAGGCAGGCCGCGAATGACGCCTCCGATTGCATAAAGCACAAACACAGCCGCCAGGCCGCCAAGCAGGGAGATCATCGTCGTCATGGTCGTTTTCCGGGTGCGTCGAAACGGACGTATTCGGCCGTGGCTTCAGCGGGTTTGCCCTGCGGCGTGATGACCAGCTCGAAGCGCTGGGTTTGCGCCGCCACCGCCCGAGGCAGCCGCACGCTCGCCTGCACCAGTGCGCTGTGGCCGGGCTTGATGGTGATTTCACTGAAATTGCCGAGATCGAGCGCCTCGGCCGGGATGCCACGCGCGCTGATATCATAGGTCTGCGCCTGCGCTGCCTTGTTGGTGATGCGGATCTGGTAGCGGTTGCGGATGTCGCCGTTCGACAGCATGACGTAGAGCGGCTGACGGATCTGGTTGACGGTGTGATTGAAGTTGCCGCGCGTGGCCACGCTGTAGACCAGATAGGCACTCATCAGGACCAGTGCCACCCCGTAACCGATGGTTTTCAGCCGCTTCCACTTCAGCGTCGGCGCCGCCGGCGTCGGCGAGGCCAGATTCTTTTCCGAGTCGTAGCGGATCAGGCCGCGCGGAAAATTGAACGAATCCATGATGGTGTTGCAGGCGTCGATGCACAGCCCGCACGAGATGCACTTGTATTGCAGGCCGTCGCGGATATCGATGCCGACCGGGCAGACCTGCACGCACAGGCCGCAGTCGACGCAGTCGCCGAGGCCTTTTTCGTGGCGCTCGGCCAAGGTGCGCTGGCCGGCGCGCGCGGCGGCCCGGCCGTGTGCGGCTTCACCACGTCGGACATCATAGTGCACGGCCAGTGTTTCGGGCTCGTACATCACGCTCTGGAAGCGGCCGTACGGGCAGACATAGGTGCAGACCTGCTCGCGCATCAGGCCCGCAGCGACGTAGGTCGACAGCGTGAGGATGCCGACCGTGATGTAGGCGGCGGGCGCGGCCTGGCCGGTGAAGAAGTCCAGCAACAACTGCGGCGCGTAGGCGAAATAGAAAACGAAGGTCAGGCCCGTCCACAACGACGCCAGCATCCACAGGGCATGGGTGCCCCCGACCTTGAGGACCTTTTCGCGATCCCAGGGCTGACGGTAGAGGCGCACCCGCGCCGGACGCTCGCCCTGGACCTTGTGTTCGATCCAGATGAAGAAGTCGGTCCACAGGGTCTGGAAGCAGAAGTAGCCGCAGAAAGCCCGCCCGACCAGCCCGGTGACGAAGAACAGCAAAATGGCGGCGATGAACAGCAACAGCGCCAGCCAGATGACATCCTGCGGGTAGACCGTCAGCCCGAAGATCAGGAAGCGGCGGCCGGGGAGGTCGAACAAAACCGCCTGCGCCGGGGCGTCCAGGCGCGACCATGGCAGCCACGGCAGCAGAAAGTAAATCGCATAGGCCAACACCAGCACCGAGGTCTTGAAACGCCGAAACTTCCCCTTCACCGAGCGGGTGAAGATGGGAATGCGTTTCTGATAAAGCCCGAGCTGGTCTTCTAGACCTGTTTGCATGGTGTGACCGGTTGAGTGGGTAGTAAGCAAAAGCCCCCGTGAACGGGGGCCTGGATCATCGTGTCAGCCAGTGGCCCTGCTACTGCCCGCCACCCAATTCATGAACGTAGACCGTCAGAACCTTGATTTGTTCAGGCGACAGGCGCCCGGACCACACAGGCATCACGCCCTTGTTGAGACCGTTGTTGATGACGCTGCGAATCGCTGCGACCTTGCCCTCGGCCGTGCCGGCTGCCGGCACGTCGGCCCATAGCCAGATGTTGTCGGTCAGGTTGGGCGCGCCGATGTCCTGGCGTCCCGTTGCACCCGCGGTGTGACAGTAGAAGCAGGCTGCTGTTTCGCTATGGAACAGCATGTCGCCGGCCCCCGCCTTGGCGGCGTCGTGCTCGATGCCCGACAGGCTGGCCACGTAGTTCGCCAGCTGGTCGATCTGCTCGCCATTCAGCACTTCGCCGAAGGCCGGCATGTAGCCACGGCGGCCGCCCATCAGGGTTTCATGAACCTTCTCGTAGGAACCGCCATACAGCCAGTCGTCATCGGTCAGGTTGGGGAAGAAGCCGATCACGCCCTGGCCGCCGGCCTGGTGGCAGGCCGCGCAGTTTTCTGCAAAGAGCGACCTGCCCGCGGAAAGAATGAAGCCGCTCATTTCCGGGTCTTTGGCAATCTGGTCGTAGCTCATCGCCTGGATCTTGTCGAAGTAGGGCTTCTGCGCAGTCGCGGCCTGGTTCATGTCAGCCATGAGCAGCGCACGGGTGTTCCAGTCGTGGGTCTTCGTTTCGCCCGCGCTGTTGACGTAGGTGATGTTCGAGACGCCGCCGATCCAGCCCTTGCCGAGCGGCCACGAGGGGTAGATGGTCCAGTAGATGAGGGCGAAGATCACCGTGGCGTAAAACGTGTAGACCCACCATACCGGCAGCGGATTGTTGTATTCCTGCAGGTCGCCGTCCCAGGCATGGCCCGTGGTTTGAACCGTTTGAGATTGTAGTTTTTGCTCGCTCATTGCTTGTCCTTCGTGCCGTCTTGATCGCCTGGCTGGTCATCGAGAAACGGAATGTCGCGGTAAGACTCCAGTTTCACGCTGCGCTTCTTGCTACCGTAGACGTAGATCACGATGCCGATAAAGGTGACGAAAAAAATGATCAACGCCAGGGGTTTGGTGTTTTCAGGCCTGGAAAACCACATCAGCCATTCCATTTCCTGCCCCTGCCGCGACGCTTAGCGGAACTCGACGAACGCGTCGTCGGTGTACTTGCTGAAATCGACCATGGTGCCCAGCATCTGCAGATAGGCCACCAGCGCATCCATTTCGGAAATGCTGGTGCGGTCGCCATCGTAGTTGCCGAAGTTGGTCTGCTCGACCAGGTTCTTCTGCGCATCGGGAATGTGCAGTTGGCTGGCCACAGTCTCGCCGAACTTGGTCACGTTGGCGTCGTACTCGGCCTGCGACAGCGAATACGGCACGCCAACCTTGCGCAACGCCTTCATGCGGTTGGTGATATCGGAAATATCCAGGGGCGTCGACAGCAGCCACGGGTAGTTCGGCATCACCGACTCGGGCACCATCGAACGTGGCGCGACCAGGTGCTGCACGTGCCACTCATTGGAATACTTGCCGCCGACACGCGCCAGGTCGGGACCGGTGCGCTTGGAGCCCCACTGGAAGGGATGGTCGTACTGCGATTCCGCCGCCAGCGAGTAATGGCCGTAGCGCAGCTTTTCGTCGCGGAACGGGCGAATCATCTGCGAGTGACAGGCATAGCAGCCCTCACGCTGATAGATGTCGCGGCCGCGCTGTTCAAGCGGGGTGTAGGGGCGCACGCCCTCGACCTTTTCGATGGTCTTGTCGATGAAGAACAGCGGCGCGATTTCCACCAGGCCGCCGACGCTGATCGCCAGCATGATCAACACGGCCATCAGGCCGATGTTGGTTTCAATCCATTCGTGTTTGAAGTTGAAGTTCATTTTTAATCCGTCCCTGAATCAGGCATGTGCCATCTTGACGGCCATCTTGGCATCCAGCGCGGCGCTTTCGCGCTGGCCCTGGCGGATGGTCATGAACATGTTGTACGTCATCAGCACCGTGCCGGTGAGGAAGAACATGCCGCCGATGGCACGCATCGCATAGAAGGGCATCGTCGCCACGACGGATTCGACAAACGAGTACTGCAGGTTGCCGAACTCGTCAAACGAGCGCCACATCAGGCCCTGGGTGATGCCGGAAATCCACATCGCAACGATGTACAGCACGATGCCGATGGTGGCGAGCCAGAAGTGGGCTTCAACCAGCCTGTTGCTATAGATCTTGGTGTTCCACAGCTTGGGCATCATGTGATACAGCGAGCCGAAGGAGATCATCGCGACCCAGCCCAGCGCGCCGGAGTGCACATGGCCTACGGTCCAGTCGGTGTAGTGACTCAAGGCGTTGACTTCCTTCAGCGACATCATCGGGCCTTCGAAGGTCGACATGCCGTAGAACGACAGCGCAACGATCATGAATCGCATCACCGGGTCGGTGCGCAGTTTGTCCCAGGCGCCCGATAGGGTCATGATGCCGTTGATCATGCCGCCCCACGAGGGCATCAAGAGCAGAATGGAGAACGCGGCGGCCAAGGACGAGGTCCAGTCGGGCAGCGCGGTCCAGTGCAGGTGGTGCGCGCCCACCCACATGTACATGAAGCTCAGCGCCCAAAAGTGGACGATCGACAGGCGGTACGAGTAGATCGGGCGGCCGGCCTGTTTCGGCACGAAGTAGTACATCATGCCGAGGAAGGCGGCGGTGAGGAAGAATCCCACCGCGTTGTGACCATACCACCACTGCGTCATCGCATCCTGGGTGCCGGCGAACAGGCTGTACGACTTCATCGAAAACAGGTCGATCGGCATCGCCAGGTTGTTGAAGGTGTGCAGCAGCGCGGTCGCCAGGATGAAGACGAGATAAAACCAGTTGGCCACATAAATATGCGGCTGCTTGCGGCGCATGATGGTGCCGACGAACAGGATCAGGTAGGTCACCCAGACGACTTCGAGCAGGATGTCGATCGGCCATTCCATCTCGGCGTACTCGCGCGCCTGGGTGTAGCCCAGCACGTAGCTGATGTCGGCCAGCACGATGATCGCCATCCAGCCCCAGAAGGTGAAGCTGGCCATGCCGTCCGAAATCAGCCGGGTCTGGCAGGTGCGCTGCACGACATAGTAGGAGGTGGCAAACAGCGCCGAGCCGCCGAAGCCGAAGATCACCGAAGTGGTGTGAGCCGGGCGAAAGCGTCCGAACGAGAAATACGGACTGTCAAAGTTCAGAAAGGGCCAGGCCAGTTCGGAGGCGATGTAGACCCCGACGAACATGCCGATAACCGCCCAGACAAGCGACATGACGGCAAATTTCTTAACGATATCAAAGTTGTACTGCTCTGCACCGGAATATGTTGTGACCGCCATCGACCGCTCCTGTTGTACCCGAAATAGCGCTTATTGCCGCGCTTTAAACAGCATATGCTTATATTAAAAAACTGCGGGATTATAGGGCAGCCCACCCCCGCACTGCAAGCTGAAAACCCGGTCAGGATACTGCCAACAGTGTTTTCAGGTCTTGTGCGATGGCATCCGGGCTGCTGCCATAAGGCATGAGAAGCCGCAAATGTCCTTGCGGATCATAAATATAGGTTCCGGCGCTGTGGTCGACCAAATAATCGTCCACGCCCTTCACTGAAGTCTTTTGATAGACCACTTTGTATTCCTTTGCCAACTGCTTCAGCGTCTCTTCATCCGTGTACATCCCCAGAAAGCCCGGATTGAAGGCCGGCACGAACTGCGCCAAGAGTTCGGGGGTGTCGCGCTGCGGATCCACCGTCACGAAAATCACCTGCACCCGCTCGGCCTGCGGCCCCAGCTGCTGCAACGCGAGCGAAAAATCCGCAAGCGTGGTGGGGCAGACGTCGGGACAATGGATGTAGCCAAAAAAGACGGCTACCACCTTCCCTTTGAAATCCGCCAGTGCGCGCGCCTGGCCATTGTGATCGGTCAGCGTGAAATCCCGTGCGAAGGCAGCGCCGGTGATGTCGGTCGCCAGAAACGACGGAGGCTGCTGGGACGGTTGGCAGCCGGCCAGGGTGAATGCGGCGATCGCGGCGATTGTGAGGAGCCAGTTCTTCATGTCTTGACCTGTTCGAAGAGCATCCCGGGAACATCGGCCAGGCGGTATTTGCCCGACTCAACCGCCTTTGCCAGTTTTTCCAACGTGGTGTCCTGCAGCATGTCGATAATCTTCTTCTTCACCGGCACCCAGCGAAAGTGCAGCGGGCAGGCGGTTTCGTCGCTGCATTTCTTCAAGCCCAGCAAACAGCTCTCGGTGAACGCCGGACCTTCGGTCAGCAGCAGGATCTGCATCAGCGTGATCTTGTTGCCCTCCTCGCGCAGGCAGAACCCGCCCAGGCGGCCGCGGAAGGAAAGCAGCAGGTTTCCCTTGGCCAGCCCCTGCAGAATTTTGGCGAGGTACGGCGCGGGAACACCCAGTTGCGTGGCGATATCCTTGTTCAGCACGGGGGTCGCGCTCGACTGGGTGGCCATGTAGATCAGCGCCTGCACGGCATATTGACTGGTTCGGGAGAGGATCATCTCGTGGCCCTGCAAATGAAGTGGGCACAATATAAAACAATCCTGTCCGAATATCTAGTTATGCGCTCATTTCCCCATAAAAATCAAATGGGTATTGGATAGTAGTGGTCCACCAGCATCACGGCGAACAGCAAACTCAAATACCAGATGGAATAGCGGAAGGTTTCCTTCGCCAGGGCGTCGCTGTATTCGCGGTACAGCCGCCAGCCATACTGGATGAAACGCGCACCCAGCAAGACCGCGCCCGCCAGATAGATCCAGCCGCCCATGCCCGTACCGACCGGCAGTATGGTCACGGCAAACAGCAGCAGCGTGTAGAGCAGCACATGCAGGCGGGTGTAAGCCTCGCCGTGGGTTACCGGCAGCATCGGCAGCCCGGCCAGGGCGTACTCCTCGCGCCGATAGAGCGCCAGCGCCCAGAAATGCGGCGGGGTCCAGGCAAAGATGATGAGGAACAACAACAGCGCATCGTGATGGATTTCGCCAGTAGCCGCGACCCAACCGAGCACCGGCGGCATCGCGCCGGAGGCGCCGCCGATGACGATGTTTTGCGGCGTGGCCGGCTTCAGCACTGCCGTATAGATCACGGCATAACCCACAAAGGTGGCCAAGGTGAGCCACATGGTGAGCGGGTTGACAAAGGCATACAGCAAATAGAGCCCCATGCCGCCGACCACCCCGGAAAACACCAGCGTCTGCGTGTTGGTCAACTCGCCGCGCGGCAGCGGGCGCGCGCGCGTACGCGCCATCACGGCATCGATCTTCTGCTCGATCAGGCAATTGAACGCCGCCGCCGCCCCGGCCACCAGCGCAATTCCCAGTGTGCCGGCCCACAGCACGTTCCAGGCCGGCCAACCGGGCACGGCGAGAAACATGCCGATGACCGCGGTGAATACGATCAGGCTGACCACCCGCAGCTTGCACAGCGCCAGGAACTGCTGGCAACGGCAGGCCGCCCCCTGAAACATCAAGGATTCCATATTCATCTCCTGCGCACCCGGTAGTTCAGCCACACCAGACTCGCCAGCAACAGCGCCGCCCCGCCGTTATGGGCCACCGCCAGCGCCAGCGGCAGGCTCAGCAGTACGTTGCCGATTCCCATCGCGACCTGCAGCGCGAGCAGCCCGCCTACGATCATCCCCAAGCCGGCATAGCCCGGCGTACGCAACAGCCGCAACACCAGCCAGCCCAGATATACCGTGACGATCAGGGCCATGACCCGATGCACCCAGTGGATTGCGGTCAGCGCGGCCATTGGCAGCAAGTCCCCGGCGGCGGTCTCGCCGAGTTCGCGATGCAGCGTGAAGCTGTGTTCGAAATCCATCGGCGGCGTCCACACGCTCTGGCACAGCGGGAAGTCGGTACAGGCCAGCGCCGCATAGTTGCTGCTCACCCAGCCACCCAGCGCGATTTGCGCGATGACAAGCGCCAGTCCAAGGGTTGCACTGGCGCGCAGATGGTCAACCCGAGCGAAATAGACATGACTGGTCCGGCCGCCTTCGCGCAGCCACAGCCAGAGCAACAGGGACAAGGTGGCCATGCCGCCCAGCAGGTGCGAGGTGACCACCAGGGGTTTGAGCAATTGGGTGACCGTCCACATCCCCAGCAGCGCCTGAAACACGATCAAGCCCAGCAGCAGCACAGGCAAGCCGGGACCGCCTGCCGTTTCGCGGCGCCCGCGCCAACCCAGCACGGCAATCCCCAGCACCAGCAGCCCCAGCGTCCCAGCCGCGTAACGATGCACCATTTCCTTCCACGCCTTGGCATGCGATACCGGGCCCTCGGGACGTTCGGCGAGTTCGGCGTTGATGGCCTCAGCGGCGTGGTGCGGGGTCAACTTGCCATAGCAGCCGGGCCAGTCGGGACAGCCCAGGCCGGCATCGGACAAACGAACATAGGCACCCAGGCTCACCACGCCCAGCGTGAGCATCAATGCCATCAGAATCAGGTTTCGATACAGGGTCATCATCAGCCGATCTGGGAAGCCTTGAGCAGCAGCTTGATGTCTTTCATCATGCGCTTGGGATCCGGGTCGGCGGGAAAACGCAGCATCAGGTTGCCGAGCGGGTCGATCAGATAGATATGCCGGGCCGGGTCTCCCGCTGCGGGAAACTGCCCGACAAAAGCGGGATTCGTCGGCTGCCATAGGTGCAGACCAGGATAATCCAGCAACAAAGCCGGAGCGACCTCGTCGCCATCGGTCAGCACCCATAGCCGCTCGATGCGTGACTGTTCCTTGCCCTGCGTGATCGGTATCTGGCGCATCAGGTACAACTGCCGTTCACAGCCAGCATCGCAGATTGCCGGGCCGACGTGCACCATCAGCCACCTCCCCTGCAGCGACGTCAGGTCAAGCGGCGTGCCATCGTACGTCGCGCCGGCCGTCTGCTGCAGGGGCGTCACCTTGAGCAAGTCGCCGTAATTGGTGTGCCCGGCCGGTCGCCAGCCAAAAAAAGCCAAATACGCCGCCGCCACCGGCACCACGAACACGCCAATCAACATCAGAAATTTGCTACGAGGGGTCAATTGCATGGGTCTAGATTATCAATTCAAGGCTTGGAGTTCTCGTCGCCGCCACGGCAACGCTTGGTGTTCATTATCAGCCACAACACTGCGAGTGTCGCCGCCAAGCTGTACCACTGGAAGGCATAGCCGACATGGGTGCTGGCCCCGCTATCGGGCCGTGGCCAGTCCCGGTGTAAATTGTCGGCCTGGCTGCTGGTCTGCAGCAACAAGACCGGTTGCAGATTCAGGCCAGTGATCGCCGCGTAGCGCGAAAAATCAAGATTTTGCCAGACGCGTCCCTGCGGCGTGGTCGACGCCAACTCGAGGTAGCGCGTATGCGGATCGACCGCCAGGCCTTCCAGCCGCACCACGCCAGCCGGCGTCGGCGGCATCGGCACCTGATCGCGCGTGCGTCCGGCCGCCACCCAGCCACGATTGACCAGGATGGCGAACGGGCTCCCACTGACCCGCAGCGGCGTCAGCACGTGATAGCCCGCCACGCCGTCCAGCACCCGGTTGTCGAGCAGGATGGAATACGCGTCGTCGAATACCCCTTCGACCGCCAACTTGCGGTGCAGCACACTGTCGCGATCGAGCAGCGTGCTGCCAACCTGGATGGGGGCGTCGCGCTCGGCCGCATCGTAATGCGCCTGCAGGGCACGCTTGGTTTCCGCGCGCTCGGTTTGCCAGTTGCCCAGCCACAGCGTCAGCACAAAGAAAAACAGCGCCGCCAGCGTGGGCCACAGGGTGGGGGAAAACGCCCACCGACCGACACGCAACTTCAGCAAGTGCATACGCTCAACAATCCGGTTAGACTGGAACTTTGCCGGGAGACCCTTTTCTTCATGCGCATCGCTGCCCTGGTTTTTATCTTTTTCATCCTGGCCAGTCTCGCCAGCGCTCTTTACTATCTTATCAAGGACAAGGGGCAATCCGACCGCGTCGTCAAAATGCTGACTGTGCGCGTCGCGCTGTCCCTTGCCCTGTTTGTCCTGCTGATGGGCGGCTATTACTTCGGCTTTATCCCGCAAAACGGTCTGCGCTGAGACTCTCGACAACCCGCAACAAAAAGCCGCGCAAAACGCGGCTTTTTGTTGCGCGGCGCCGCATTTCTGCGGACGCCGGTTTGGCGGAATGCTAGATCAGCCAGTAAACCACGATAAACAACAGCACCCACACCACGTCGACAAAGTGCCAGTACCACGACACCGCCTCGAAGGCAAAATGATTCTCTGCGGTGAAGTGTCCCGCGATTGAGCGCAGCAGCATCACGATCAGCATGATGGTCCCAACCATCACGTGGAAACCGTGAAAACCGGTCAGCATGAAAAAGGTGGACCCGTAAACCCCCGCACCCAGCGTCAGGCCCATTTCCGTATAGGCATGGTTGTATTCATATACCTGAAATCCCATAAAGACCACGCCCAGGGTTACCGTCATTGCGAGGCCGAGAATCAGCTGTGTACGGTTGTTTTTTTTCAACCCCCAGTGCGCCCAGGTGATCGTCACACCCGAACTCAGCAGCAGCAGCGTGTTCAGGGCGGGAATCCCCCAGGCCCCCATCGGCGTGAACTCGAATCCGTCCTGCGTCAGACCCGGCCCGGCGGTCGGCCAGGTGGCCTGGAAGCCCTCCCACAGCAAGCTGCCCGTTTCGGCGTCTGCCAGCCAGGGCACCGACAGCACCCGCGTATAAAACAACGCGCCAAAGAAGGCGGCAAAGAACATCACCTCGGAAAAGATGAACCAACTCATCGACCAGCGGAACGAGGAATCAACCTGCTTGTTGTAACGCCCCGCCTCGCTGGTACGTATCACATCGCCAAACCAGCCGAACATCATATAAAACAGGATCGCCAGCCCGGTCAGAAGCACCCAGCCGCCCTTGTCGATTTCGTTCATGGTCATGGTGCCGCCCACCGCCATCAGCAGCAGCGCCACCGAGCCGATGATCGGCCAGAGCGAAGGTTGTGGCAGATAATACTTATCGGTTTGTGCCAGGCTCATCTCATCCCCTCTTTCTTGTTTGTTAGATCGTTCACTTCACGAACTGCAACGCCAGATACACCAGAAACAACATCGTGATCACGAACACCGCGCCACCAATCAGGCCCGCGATGACGATCTGCGCCGGCGTCAGGCTTTGCGCGTCGGCGTCATAGTCCCGCCGCTTGCGCACACCAAAGAAACTCCAGAACACCGCCAAAGCGGCTTTGAGATGTCCGCTTTTAGCCACGCGGCAATCCCTTTTGCGAACCCGACGCCTGGCCCTTCGCCGCAGCATCGAAGAAGGTATAGGACAGCGTCACGGTATGCACATCACGATCCATCGCCGGATCCAGCACGAACAGCACCGGCATGCGGCGCGACTCGCCCGCGGCCAGGGTCTGCGGCGTAAAGCAGAAGCACTCTATCTTGTTGAAGAATGCTGCTGCGCGGGCCGGGCCATAACTCGGCACCGCAAGCCCCACGATGGCGTGGTCGCTGGTGTTGGTCACCTCGTATTCCACCTGCACCAACTGACCCGGATGCGCCTTGAGGCTGCGCTGCATCGGCTTGAACCGCCACGGCAGCGCCTCGTTGATGCTGGCATCGAACTCCAGCGTCACCCAGCGGCTGGTGTCGACCTGGGTGTTTTTCGCCAAGCTTTGCTCAGCCCCGGAATTGATCCCGGTGACCTCGCAAATCTTGTAATAAAACGGCACCAGGGCGAATCCGAACCCGAACATGCCCAAGGTCACCACAATGAACTTGGTCAGCGTCTTGGCATTGCCCACGGCCATGATTTATTTAAGCCCGGCGTACAAGGTGAACAGGAACAGGCCGAGCGCAAACGCCGCCAGAATGATCGCCGTGCGGTATTTGCCCTTGCGCTTCTCTGTCATATCCACCAATCCTTCGCTCACTTCACCACCGGTGCGGTTTCAAAGGTGTGATACGGCGCGGGCGACGGCAACGTCCACTCCAGCCCTTCGGCGCCTTCCCAGACACGGCTGCTTGCTTTTTCCCCACCCTTGACTGTCTTCAACACGAGCGCCAGGAAGAGCAATTGCGAGAAGCCAAAGATGAACGCGCCCACCGTGGCAATCTGGTTGAATTCGGTGAACTGCAGCGCATAGTCGGGGATGCGGCGCGGCATGCCGGCCAAGCCGAGGAAGTGCATCGGGAAGAACAGAATATTCATGCCGATGACCGACAGCCAGAAGTGCCACTTGCCCAGCGTTTCGCTGTACATGTGGCCAGTCCATTTCGGCAGCCAGTAGTAGATGCCGGCGAAGATGGAGAACAGTGCGCCGGAGACCAGCACGTAGTGGAAGTGCGCCACCACGTAATAGGTATCTTGCAACTGAATGTCGACCGGTGCGATCGCCAGCACCAGGCCGGAGAAGCCGCCAATCGTGAACAGGCAGACGAAGGCGATGGCGAACAGCATCGGTGTCTCGAAGGTCAGCGAGCCCTTCCACATCGTGGCCACCCAGTTAAAGATCTTCACGCCGGTCGGTACTGCGATCAACATGGTCGAGAACATGAAGAACAATTGCGCGGCGGCGGGCATCCCCACGGCAAACATATGGTGCGCCCACACGGTGAACGACAGGATCGCGATGGAAGCCGTCGCGTACACCATCGATGCATAGCCGAACAACGGCTTGCGTGCGAAGGTCGGGATGATCTGCGAGACGATGCCGAACGCGGGCAGGATCAGGATGTAGACCTCGGGATGGCCAAAGAACCAGAAGATGTGCTGGAACATCACCGGGTCGCCGCCACCGGCCGCATTGAAGAAATGCGTTCCGAAGTTGCGGTCGGTCAGCAGCATGGTCACCGCGCCAGCCAATACAGGCATGGTGGCAATCAGCAGGTAGGCGGTGATCAGCCAGGTCCACACGAACAGCGGCATCTTCATCAATGTGAGGCCGGGCGCGCGCATGTTGAGGATGGTGGTGGCGATGTTGATCGAGCCCATGATCGACGACAGGCCCATGATATGGACCGCCAGAATCGTCAGGTCATAGGAAATGCCGCCCTGGATGAACAGCGGCGGATACATCGTCCAGCCGCCCGCCACAGCGCCGCCAGGCAACAGGAAGGATGCCATCAGCATGAGGCCTGCCACCGGCAGCAGCCAGAACGCCCAGTTGTTCATGCGCGGGAACGCCATGTCGGGCGCGCCGATCATCAGTGGCACCTGCCAGTTCGCGAACCCGGAGAAGGCCGGCATGATCGCGCCGAAAATCATGATCAGCCCGTGCATGGTGGTGAGCTGGTTGAAGAAATCCGGTTTGGTGAGCTGCATGCCGGGCTGGAACAGCTCGGCGCGGATCAACAGCGCCATGGTGCCTGCGGAAAACAGCATGATCAGCGCAAACCACAGGTACATCGATCCGATGTCCTTGTGGTTGGTGGTGGTCAGCCAGCGCATGATCCCGCTGGGATGGCCGTGGCCGTGATCGTCGTGGGCATGTGCAGCATCAGACATCGTGTGCTCTCCTCTTGATATTGTTTACTGCGCAGCGGGTGCGGCGGCTTCACCGGCGGCCCCACCCCGTGCGGCGGCGATCTTGGCAGGCTGCGCCAGGTCGCCCGTTTTGTTGTCCCACGCGTTGCGCTGGTAAGTCACCACGGCGGCGATGTCGGCGTCGGACAACTGGCCGGCGAACGCTGCCATCGCTGTACCGGGACGACCGTTCAGGATCACGTCGATATGCGCATCGATCGGGCCGCTCGCGATTTTGGCGCCGCTGATTGCGGGAAACACCCCGGGCAGACCCTTGCCGTCGGCCTGATGGCAGGCGGCGCAGTTGGCCTGGTAGACCGTCTCGCCGCGTGCAATCAATTCCGCCGCGCCGAAGGTCCGGGTGTTGTCGGCCGCTGCGCTGGTCGCCGCGCCTTTCTTCTTCTCGACCCAGGCCTTGTAGTCTTCTTCCGATACCACCTCGACCACGATCGGCATGAAACCATGGTCCTTGCCGCACAACTCAGCGCACTGGCCACGATAGGTGCCGATCCTGTCAGCCTTGAACCAGCTGTCGCGGATGAAACCAGGAATCGCGTCCTGCTTGACACTCAGCGCAGGCACCCACCAGGAATGGATCACATCGTTGGCGGTAATCAACAAGCGCACCCGCTTTCCGACCGGCACCACCATCGGCTCGTCGACTTCGAGCAGATAATGCTCGCCCTTTTCGGCGGTACCGACGATCTGTTCGCGCGGGGTGGAAAGGTTGCTGTAAAAGTTAATGTCATCGTTGAGGTAGTCGTAACTCCACTTCCACTGAAAGCCCGTTATCTTGACGGTCATATCAGGGTTGGTCGTGTCCTTCATGTCGATCACCACCCTGGCGGCAGGGTAGGCCATCCCCACCAGGATGACGAAGGGAATCACCGTCCAGATGATTTCGACCGTGGTGTTTTCGTGGAAATTCGCAGCCTTGTGGCCGAGCGACTTGCGGTGCTTCAGCAGCGAATAGAACATCGCGCCGAAGACCACAATGAATATACCCAGACACACCAGCATGATGAGGTTGTGCAGTTCGAACACATCCTGTGCCACCTGGCTTGCCGGTATCTGCAGGTTGTATCCATAGTCTGCCAGCGTCGACTGGCTGGTTGCCAGCGCTGCCCCCATCATTCCTGCACGTTGCCACTTGCCTATCATCGCGTCCCCCGTCCTCTCGTCCCCATTATTGGTGTCGTTGCGGCGTGTGTTGCGGTTAAGCCTGCAACCTGCTGCGCTTCGTTATTCGTGCAACCTGCTGCGTAACGTGACGGCCAGTTGCAACCGCGCCTCGTCATTCAGATACTGCCCAACTTCTGTTGCATGGCCATGCGAACACAGGCTGAGACGGCAATTCCTGCCCGGCGTCCTGCATTTGCACTCCACACGCGCCCACCGGCGATTCAGTTCCCGACGCTCTCCCCGCTTGCCGCAATGCCAGTCCAGCACCACCACGTCGCCTTCGATCACAAGGGACTCGTAATCGTCCTTACGGCTGCGCAGGGCGCTGAACGCCCAAGCCAGCAAGCCAACTTCCAGGCCGGCAAAGGGCAGGGCCAGCCAGTAACCCAACCACGCAAAGCCGCTCGCCATCGCAAAACACAGTGCCGCCAGGCTCCAGAACACGAGCCGTTCCTGAAGGCGGGTCAGCGAATGGTTGGGGCGGGATTGGAATACAAACACGCCTGCTGACTCGCCCACACCATGTTGCGTATTCACCTGTCCCATAGATAGGAGGAATCAAGGAAACCGAGTGCGGCAATATGTCGCGGACAATAGCAGACGCCACACGCCAGAACAAGCAGTACGATTGTAATAACTTATTGATTTATTTATTAAATATCGTTAATACAGATTATTCTAAGATTCTAATCTTCAAGGCAGCGTAAGCCATTGCGGCGCATCAGCCGCGAAGATTTCCGGGTCAAGATGCGGCTGCACCCCGAGGCACGGGCCGCGCAGACGTGCGTGCAGCGCGGCCACATTCTCGGCCCGACATGCCATCGCCGGGTCGACGTGGTTACCCACCCAACCGGCCCACGGCAACTGCCGGTGCGCAATCGACTCCGCCGTCAACAGCGCGTGGCTGAGGCAGCCAAGGCGCAACCCCACCACCAGCACGACGGGCAGGCCCAGACGCTGAGCCAGGTCCGCCATGTCGTCGCGTTCATTCAGAGGCACCCGCCAACCGCCCGCACCTTCGACCACCACCACGTCGGCGGTGGCGGCGAGCCGAAAGTAGGCTGCGGCGATGACATCCAGCTCGATCCGCACGCCCGCCAGTTGCGCGGCGATATGGGGCGCGACCGGCTCGGCAAAGGCGTAGGGGTTGACGTCACCCAGGTCGACCGCCGCGTTGGTTGCCTGCATTAGCGCCGCCACGTCCTCGTTCAACTCGCCCGGCGCATGGCCCGCCGCCACCGGCTTCATCGCCGCCACCCGCAGGCCCTGCGCACGCAACGCATGGATCAGCGCCACCGCCACCCACGTCTTGCCGACGCCGGTATCGGTGCCGGTGACGAACAGACCGCGTGCGCTCATGCCAGGCCCAACTTGCGGCGGCGCTCGCCGATGTTGAACTGGATCACCTGGCGGCCGTCTTCGCGCTGCGTCTTGTCGCCCACCCAGGCATGGCCATAGATCACCTCGAACGTCGCCGGCAGGCGGCCCTCCAGGCGATGCGCTTCATAGGCCTGTTCCAGCCGCGCCCACGCCGTTTTGCCGAGCAGGCCGCGCCGCCGCGCCGCCGCCGCGTTGTGGGCGCCGATGCCCTTGAGGTCGCGCATCAGCGACTTGAGATCGGTGTAGGTGAGCGTCAGCATTTCCATTTCCATCACCGGGCCGGCAAAGCCGGCGTTAACCAGCATGTCGCCGATGTCGTGCAGATCAGTGAAGCGATTGACGTGCGGCGCGTCGTCGACGGCGGCGAAGGCGGTGCGCAATTCCTTCAGCGTGTCGGGGCCGAAGGTGGCGAACATCAGCAGCCCGCCCGGCGCCAGCACGCGATGCAAGCCCTTCAGCGTGGCCTCGAGATCCTGTGCCCACTGCAGTGCCAGGCTGGACCACGCGAGGCTCATGCTGTTGGACGCCAGCGGCAGCCGCTCCATGTCGGCGCACAGCCAATGGGGCATGGCTGGGGACTGGGAAGAAAGCTTCGCCAGGGCGCGCTGAGCCCAGCCCGGTTGCGGCAGGCGCGCGCGCGCCGCCGCCAGCATGGCCGGCGCGACATCGAGCGCGCAGAAGCCGGCCTCGGCATAGCGTGTATGCAGGTGCGCCAGGCCGTAGCCGGTGCCGCAGCCGACATCGAGCACACGCTCCGGCTGCAGCGTCATGAAATCGAGCCGTTCCAGCAGGCGATCGCACACCACGCGCTGCAGCACTGCGTGGGCATCGTAGCTGGCCGCGGCCTGGTCGAACGCACGCCGGATTTCCGCCAGCTCGAGCGCTTCCGGCGCGTCGGAATGGGTGGGCGGCACCTGCGACTCAGTCATGGGCAAAGCGGACGATGGCTGCCGCGACCTCGGTAGGATGCGACAGATGCGGCGCATGCGCCGCCCGCGCCAGCTGGACATGCCGGGCCGCAGGCAAGGCGTCGGCCAGCCACGCGCCGGCGGCTGCAGGCGTCAGCGTGTCGAGCGCGCCGTGCAGCACCAGGGTCGGCTGCGCCAGTTGCGGCAGCTGCTCGCGCAAGTCGGTTTCGCACAAAATCGACAAGCCGCCCAGCAGGGCCTCGGAATTCGCCTGGGGCAAGGCCTGCAGGCTCTGGCGCAATTGCTGCAGCAGGGTTTTCTGGTCCGACACCCCGCGCGTCTGCAGGCTCAAAAAACGCAACAGCGTGGCCTGCGGATCGGCCAGCAGCGCGGTGCCGAAGTCCTGCAGGTTGTCCGCCGCCATGCCCCGCGCCCAGCCCTCTGCGGCGACGAAGCGAGGCGTCGACGACAGCAGCACCAGGCGCGCAATCTTGCGGGGATGGTCGAGCGCGGCGCGCATCGCCACCTGTCCGCCGAGCGACCAGCCGAGCAGGACAGCGTCGTCCGGCAACTGCTGCGCCAGATCGTCCGCCCAGCCTTGCAGGGTATTCACCGCCAGCGCAGCACGTCCACCATGACCCGGCAGGTTAAGCGCGCGCACCTCGAAATCAGTGGCCAGCAAGTCAGCCATCGCATCGAACACGCGGGCATTCATGCCCCAGCCATGCAGCAGCGCGAGGACCGGTTTAGTCGAGCGCATGCAGGGCCTCGATTAGTTGCGCGACATCGTCGGCACTGTGTGCGGCCGACAGCGTGATGCGCAGGCGGGCCGTATTCGCCGGCACCGTCGGTGTGCGGATGGCGGGCACCAGCAGGCCGCGCTGCAGCAGGGCCAGCGACAGTGCCACTGCATCGGCGTTGGCGCCGATCAGCAGCGGCTGGATCGGCGTGTCGGACGCCATCAGCGTGCCGCGCTTGAGGTCGGCCAGGCCCGCGCGCAATTGCACGATCAGGCGCTGCAGCTGCGCGCGTCGCGTGCCGCCGGCCTCGATCTGGCGCAGGCTTTCCAGCAGGCAGGCCGCCAACAGCGGCGGCGAGGCGGTGGTGTAGATATAGGGCCGCGCCTTCTGGATCAGCCAGTCGATCACGCTTGCATGTGTGGCCACTGCCGCGCCCGCCACGCCGGCCGCCTTGCCGAGCGTGGCCAGATAGACCACGCGATCGCTGGCGCGGGCGCGCTCGGTCAGACCGCCCCGGCCCTCGTTCAGCACGCCGAAACCATGCGCGTCGTCGAGATAGAGCCAGGCGTCGTAGCGTTCGGCCAGGTCGAGCAGCGCGTCGACCGGCGCGATATCGCCATCCATGCTGAACACCAGGTCCGAAGCAATGAGCTTGTCCAGCGCCGCGCTGGCCGCCAGCTGGCCCTCGAGCTGCGCCAGGTCGTTATGACGATAGCGGGTGAAGCTCGCGCCCGACAGCTGCGCGGCATCGACCAGCGAGGCGTGGTTCAACTTGTCGGCGAACACTTCGCCCTTCTTGGCTGCGAGCGCGGTGAGCACGCCGAGATTGGCCAGGTAGCCGCTTGAAAACAGCAGCGCGGAAGATTTGCCGACGAAACGCGCGAACGCCGCTTCGAAGTCGTCATGAAATCGATGATGGCCCGTGATGAGATGCGCCGCGCCGGCGCCGACGCCGCATTGGTCGACGGCCGCGTGCGCGGCGGCCACCAGCGCCGGATCGGCGGCGAGGCCGAGATAGTCGTTGCTGCAGAAGGAAATGACGCGCTGACCGTCGATCGTCGCGTGCGCGCCCTGCGCGCCGTCGAGGATGCGGCGGTGGCGCTCGAGATGATCGTCCTTCAGCGCCGCCAGCCCCTGCTGCAGGCGGGTCAGCGCAAGGAACCCGGGAACCGCAGTTGACCGCTTGTCGCCCTCACTCGGGTCTGCGTGAGTACCCGCCTTGCAGTCTTCGTTTCGATTCGCCATTCAACTGACACCGCTACGCACCCGCTGGCACGCCCGGGCACGCGCCTGGCTTTGTCGCTCCTCCTTGCAGGCAACGGCCTGCAGCGTCGTCGCTTCGCGCCATCCGCACGCCCGGACGCACCATCGGGCTCGTCCAACTGCGGTTTCCGGGTTCAGCATCACAATGCCGTCAAACCCAGGGAATCGAACAGGCGCTGGTCGCGCTCCCATTCCGGGTTGCCGGTGGTGAGCAGCTTTTCGCCGTAAAAGATCGAGTTGGCGCCGGCGAGGAAGCACAGCGCCTGCACCGCGTCGCTCATCTGCTGGCGGCCGGCCGACAGGCGCACGAAGCTCTTCGGCATGCTGATTCGCGCCACCGCGATGGTGCGCACGAATTCCAGCGGATCGAGCGCCTCAGTGTTGGCCAGCGGCGTGCCTTCCACCTGCACCAAGAGGTTGATCGGCACCGACTCGGGTTGCGGATCGAGCGACGCCAGCTGCGCGATCAGCCCGGCGCGCTGGGTGAGCGATTCGCCCATGCCGACGATGCCACCGCAGCAGACGTGCAGGTCGGCGTGGCGCACGCGCTCCAGCGTGTCGAGGCGATCCTGGTACTGGCGGGTGGTGATGATGTCGCCGTAGAACTCGGGGGCGGTGTCGAGGTTGTGGTTGTAGTAGTCGAGCCCGGCCTCTTTCAGCTGTTCGGCCTGACCGTCCTTCAGCATGCCCAGCGTGGCGCAGGTCTCCAGACCCAGCGCCTTGACCTCGCGCACCATGTCGAGCACCGGATCGAGGTCGCGCTGCTTGGGGCCGCGCCAGGCGGCGCCCATGCAGAAGCGCGACGCGCCGGCGGCCTTGGCGGCACGGGCGGCAACCAGCACGTCATCCAGATTGAGCAGGCCCTGGTTTTCCACCCCGGCGTCATAGCGCGCCGACTGCGGGCAATAGCCGCAATCCTCCGAGCAGCCGCCGGTCTTGATCGACAACAAGGTCGACAGCTGCACGCGGTTGGGGTCGAAGTGCGCGCGATGCGCGGTCTGCGCCTGATACATCAGGTCGGCAAAGGGCAAGGCAAACAAGGCCTCGATCTCGGCCATGGAAAGCCTGCTAGCGGGTTGCGTCATGTCATTCATTAATTGCCACCTCGATGGTCATGTCCTGCCACGGTTCGCGCGCGGCCTTGTAAATATCAAACAGCGCCCACGGCACGATAATCAGTACCGCCAGCCCCAGCACCAGCATCAGCCCCTGCCAGCCGTCGAGCAGCCCGTAGATCGCCGGGCCGATCACCATCAGGCTGCCCATCACGCCATAAAAGCGGTAGCCTGCCCACTTGTTGAAATGCACCGTGCGCGGATTGGGGTGGTGGGCGATGCCTGCATAAACGAAAATCGACGCGCCCAGCCACAGCATGACCGGCGGCAGCGACAGCACAAAAGGCAGAAAGCCGATTTTCTGGCTGGCCAGCAGCTTGCCCAGCAGCAACGCGCTCAGTGAAATCAACAATGCCACGACCGTAATGATGTTGAACAGTTGTGCGGCAAAGCGGGAGGACGAGGCGGAAATGACGCGTTTTGCTTTCATGGCCCGGATTTTCGGGGGCGGCGGCGCCCCTGTCAAATTAAGGCGGACATCAAATTGAACATCAGGTCAATTTTTAAGCGGGCATTTCCCTTCACCTGCCTGCTGTGCGGGGCGACATCGGGAACCGGCCAGCTGTGTGCGGCCTGCCTGGCCGACCTGCCCTGGCACCGCCAGCCGCAGTGCCCGCAATGCGCCATCCCCACGCCCGACGGCCAGGTGTGCGGCGCCTGCCTCAAGCATTCGCCCGCGTTCGACCGCACCCGCGCCGCGCTGGCCTATGCGTTTCCGCTCGACCGCCTGATCCCGCGCCTGAAATATAACGGCCAGCTCGCCATCGCCCCGGCGTTGGGCGAATGTCTTGCGGACGCCGTGGCGTCCGATCCCGGCCCGGACTGCCTGATCCCCATGCCGCTGCATGCGCGACGCATCCGCGAGCGTGGCTTCAATCACGCCACCGAAATCGCACGCGAGGTGGCGAAGCGGCTCGATCTCCCGCTCGACGCCGACAGCTGCCAGCGGACCCGCGACACTCCGCCGCAAATGGGCCTGAAACACGATGCGCGGCGACGCAATGTGCGCGGCGCATTCACATGCTCAGGCGATGTCAGGGGGCGACGCATCGCCCTGATCGACGACGTGATGACGACGGGGACCAGCCTTGATGAGCTGGCCGCGACGCTGAAGCAAGCCGGCGCGCTGGAGGTGAGTTGCTGGGTGGTGGCGCGGACGCTGCCGCCAGGCGACGCCGCCTGAAGCTGTGGCGGCACTATTGGCTGAAGAGGCCCGCCCCGCCCCGATGCCGTGGGGATTGCGGCGGGGCGAAAATCGCGGCGAGGGCGCCGCGCCTGGAGGGGGCGGAAGAGCCGCCGCGAGCGAATGCCGGGCGGACGCGTTCAGCCGTAAATCTCTTCCACCGCAAAAATCCGCCGGTGTTCGCGCATGGCGTAGCGGTCGGTCATGCCGGCGATGTAATCGGACACGGCGCGCGCGCCCTCCAGCGATTCGTGCGCCTGGTGCTCGGGCGGCAACAGGCGGGCATCGCCGATGAACGCGGTGTAGAGATCGGTGATGATGCGCCCCGCCTTGCTGCTCATGCGCGCGACCTTGAAGTGGCGGTACAGGTGATGCATCAGGAAGCGCTTGAGTTCGCGGTGCTCGTCGAGCAGCGCGGGACTGAAGGCCGCCAGCGGCGGCGCGGCACGCACCTCGTCCAGGGTCTGCACGCCGCTGTTCTCGATGTTGATCCGCGTGGTGTTCACCAGATCGATGACCAGCGTGTTGATGATGCGGCGGACGGTTTCGGTGACCACGCGGCGACCGGTCAGCGCCGGGTATTTGGCGCGGACCTCATTCAGGTGGCGGGCAAAGATCGTCACTTCGCTCAGCTGTTCCAGCGTGATCAGGCCGGAGCGCAGGCCGTCGTCGACGTCGTGGTTGTTGTAGGCGATTTCGTCGGCCAGGTTGGCGACCTGCGCTTCCAGCGAAGGCTGCTGCTTGTTCAGAAAACGCTCGCCGATGTCGCCAAGCTTTTCGGCATTGAGGCGCGAGCAATGCTTGAGAATACCCTCGCGCGCCTCGAAGGTGAGATTCAAGCCATCGAATTCGGCGTAGCGCTCTTCCAGCAGATCGACCACGCGCAGCGACTGCAGGTTGTGTTCGAAGCCGCCGTGTTCGCGCATGCAGGCGTTCAGCGCATCCTGCCCGGCATGGCCGAACGGGGTGTGGCCGAGGTCGTGCGCCAGCGCCACCGCTTCCACCAGGTCTTCGTTCAGATTCAGCAGGCGGGCGATGGTGCGGGCGATCTGCGCCACTTCGAGGCTGTGGGTGAGCCGGGTGCGAAACAGGTCGCCCTCGTGGTTCACGAACACCTGGGTCTTGTATTCCAGCCGCCGGAACGCGGCGGAATGGATGATGCGGTCGCGGTCGCGCTGGAACTCGGAGCGCGGCGCGGCGGACGCTTCGGGGTGGTGCCGCCCACGGGTCTGGGCAGCGTGCGCGGCGTAGGGCGCAAGCGAATCCATCGATGCTCCTTCAGTGTGGCGCGGTCAGCACGCCGGTCAGCACATCGGCCGGCACGTCGCCGGTGATCACCGCCTCGCCCAGCTTTTTCAGCAGCACGAAGCGCATTTTTCCGCCTTCGACCTTCTTGTCGTGGCCCATGTATTCGAGATACGTATCGACGCCCAGGTCCGGCGCCACGTCCGGCAGCCCGGCGGCACGGATCAGCGCGCGGGTGCGCGCCACGTCCGCCTCGGAAATCCAGCCCAGCCGCTGCGAGGTCTGCGCCGCCATCACCATGCCCGCCGCCACCGCCTCGCCGTGCAGCCAGTTGCCGTAGCCCATGCCGGTCTCGATCGCGTGGCCAAAGGTGTGGCCCAGGTTGAGGATGGCGCGGATCCCGCCTTCGCGCTCGTCCTGCCCCACCACCCGCGCCTTGATCTCGCACGAGCGGTGAATCGCATGGGTGATCGCCGCCGGGTCGAGCGCGCGCAGCTTGTCCATGTTGGCTTCCAGCCAGGCGAGGAATTCCACGTCCCAGATCAGGCCGTACTTGATCACCTCGGCCAGCCCCGCCGACAGCTCGCGCGGCGGCAGGGTTTTCAGCGTATCCGTATCGGCCAGCACCAGCTTCGGCTGGTAGAACGCGCCGATCATGTTCTTGCCGAGCGGATGGTTGATCCCGGTCTTGCCGCCCACAGACGAATCGACTTGCGACAAGAGCGTGGTGGGAATCTGGATGAAGGGCACGCCGCGCTGGTAGCTCGCCGCCGCAAACCCGGTCATGTCGCCGATCACCCCGCCGCCCAGGGCGATCAGGGTGGTCTTGCGCTCGGCGCGCTGGGTCAGCAGCGCATCGAAAATCAGGTTCAGCGTTTCCCAGTTCTTGTAGGACTCGCCATCGGGCAATATCACGTGCGTGGCCGCCACCCCGCCGGACGCCAGCGTTGCCGTCAGCCGCGCCAAATAGAGCGGCGCCACCGTGGTATTGGTCACCACCATCACCCGTTTTTGTGCCAGATGCGGCAGGATCAGTTCGGCCTGGTTCAACAGGCTGGCGCCGATATGGATGGGGTAGGAGCGGTCGCCAAGGTCGACGGTGAGGGTTTGCATGGAGAAGCCGGGGAAGAGTAAACGTATCGGCCGATTGTAACCAAAGCCGCTGGGGTAATGCGCTACATTCGGCCCGGGGCGGGCCGCCCACGCGCCGGGCCGCCGCTTTGCATCCCGTCCGACTCAACCCATAATCCGTTCATGGACACGGCCGGCCGGCCTGAACGGGCGGACCCAAACGGGCAAGCAATCGGACAGAAGACACCCCATGGACAACTTTGACCCCGCACTGATTTCCGTCGTCATGCCCTGCCACAACGCCGCGCCCTATGTGGACGAAGCGATTGAGAGCGTGCTCGGGCAAAGCTACCCTCAGATCGAACTCATCGTGGTGGACGACGGCTCGACCGATGGCTCCACCGACATCCTGCAACGGCTGGCGGCTGAGCACCCCGAGCGCATCAAGCTGGTCTACCAGACCCGCAGCGGCCCCTTTGTCGCGCGCAATGCGGCGCTCGCCCACGCCAACGGCAACTTCATCGCCTTTCTCGACGCCGACGACGCCTGGCATCCCGACGCGCTCCGTCTGCTGCACGACGCGCTCGAAGCCGATGGCGCCGACATCGCCTATTGTGGCTGGCAGGACATCGGCGAGACCGCCACCGACCCGACCCCGAAAGCCCTGCCCCTCCTCGACGCCGGTGAGGCGGCCAGCCATTTTCTCGAACACGGCCCGTGGCCGATCAACAGCGTGCTGATCCGCCGCCCTCTCATTGACGAACTGCGCGGGTTTTCCGAGCGCAGCCCCACCGCCATGGACTACGACCTCTGGCTGCGGATGCTCGCGCGCCAGCCCCGGCTCACGCGGGTACCGGAGGTGCTGGCGTTTCACCGCAGCCACCCCCACGGCAACACCCGCATCCCGCGCTGGCGGCAGGTGTTCGACGCCGTCGCCGTGCGCCGCGATTTCGCCCGCCATCATCCCGCGGTCGTTACCCGCATCCCCCCCGCTCGCCTCAACGAACTGATCTACAACCCCCTGCTGCACGAAGCCTATCGCTGCCACTGGCGCAACGACACCGAGTCCGCCCGCCGCCTGTTCCGCCGCGCCTTCCGCAAGGCCGACTGGAAAGCCGGCGACCTCAAGCACCTCGTCGCCAGCCTGCTCCCCGCCCCACTCTATCGCAACCTCGTCGACACCGTCACCCGCCGCCGCAGCGCCCGGATCGGCGGCTGAGCGCGGCATTAACGGCCGCGGCTTGAATCGCGCCTAGTGTTGCGAACCGGAAATAACGGAACAAATGAAACAGATGGATTTTTTCGCCAGGCGAGGCGCAGACCCGCAGCCGTATGGGGTATACGGCAAGGGGCTGCAACGACGCATGGCGGAAAAAGACGCTGTTTCATGTTTCGTTATTTTCGATTCGTGACACTAGTGTCTCGTCACGCATCAAATGTCGGATATAGTCGTTTGAGCTTGACCCGTGCGTCCTCTGCCGTGAATTGCCAGTTCACCCTGGCGTGAATCTGGTCGCGGCGCGTTTGCCAGGCTGCGACTT
>JBAQND010000196.1:0-17290 GCA_049303455.1 Thiobacillus sp. | reverse complement strand
ATGCTCGTACTGGCGCACGCTGGAGGAGGATAGCGCCTTCATGGTGCGCGTGACGTCGCGCAGGTCCCCCAGCGTTTCCAGTTTCCTGGACAGGGCTTCAGCGGTCTTCATTGCGGGCCTTCCCCTCGTCTGCGTCCTGGTCTTCGTTGTCGCCTTCGCGCGCCGCTTTATCGGCCTCTTCCAGTTGGGTGAATTCCCGGGCAAGCGCTTCCCGGATCGCGTCGAGCAGCTGCTTGCGCGACTGCTTATTGAGCTTCTCGCCAGACTCGAGATCGCGCACGAGATCCCGCATCGCGTCGTCCCCCACGGCCTGGCGGATGACAGATTCGGCACGGCCGATATCGGCCGGCTCCAGCGCGTCGAACAGCCCCTTGTTGACGGCCAGCATCACGGCGATCTGTTCGACCGGCGCAAGCGGGGAATTCTCCGGCTGCTTGATCACTTCGCGAACCCGCAGGCCGCGCTCGATGGCGGCGCGCGTGTCGTCGTCCAGCCGGGTGCCGAAGCGGGCGAAGGTTTCCAGTTCCTCGAACTGGGAATAGGCCAGGCGCAGGTCGCCGGCGACCTCGCGATAGGCGGGCAACTGGGTGCGGCCGCCAACCCGGGAGACCGACTTGCCCACGTCCACCGCCGGCAGCAGTCCCTTGTGGAACAGCTCCGGCGAAAGATAGATCTGGCCGTCGGTGATGGAGACGAGGTTGGTGGGGATGTAGGCGGACAGGTTCTGCGCCTGGGTCTCCACGATGGGCAGGGCGGTCAGCGAGCCGCCGCCGCGTTCTTTCTTCAGATGGGTGGCCCGTTCGAGCATGCGGGAATGGATGTAGAAAATGTCGCCGGGATAGGCCTCGCGTCCCGGTGGTCGCCGCAGCAGGAGGGAGAGTTCACGGTAGGCGCGGGCGTGGCGGGTGAGGTCGTCGTAGACGATGAGCACGTCGCGGCCCCGTTCCATGAACCACTCGGCCATGGTGGTGGCGGCATAGGGGGTGACGAACTGCAGCCCCGGCGGATCCTCGCCGGCGGCCACGACGACGATGGTGTATTCCATGGCGTGCGCCTGACGCAGGGTCTCCACCACCTTGGCCACCGCGGTGCCGCGCTGGCCGATGGCGCAATAGATGCAAATCACGTTGCTGTCGCGCTGGTTGAGGATGGTGTCCACGGCGATGGCGGTCTTGCCGGTCTGGCGGTCGCCCACGATGAGTTCGCGCTGGCCGCGTCCGATCGGCACCAGCGCATCCACCGACTTGAGGCCAGTGGCCAGCGGCACCGAGACCGGCGCGCGGTCCATGATGGACGGCGCATCGCGCTCGATGGGCCAGCGCAATCCGCTGCGCAGGGGACCCTTGCCGTCGAGGGCGCGCCCGGTGGCGTCCAGCACCCGTCCCAGCAGGCGCTCGCCTACCGGGGTGTCGGCCAGGCGGCCGGCGGCCCGCGCCGGACTGCCGGCAGTGAGCTGGCCGCTTTTCCCCAGCAGGATCACGCCGGCGTCGTCCGCTTCCAGGTTGAGGGCGATGCCCAGCACCCCGCCGGCGAATTCCACCAGTTCCTCCGATTTGAGCGAGGGCAGTCCGCGGATACGCGCCACCCCCGGGCCCACCTGGGAAACCATGCCGGTTTCCCGCACCCGGATCATTGCCTGCCGTGCGCCCAGCACATCGTGGAGTGCGTTGAAGGTCGCCCCCAGGCGCGCGCGCAGGCTTGTCGCTTCCCCCATCATTCCGCTCCGGAGGATGGACGCAGGGAAGCCTCGAGATCCTGTTCCAGGCCGTCCAGATAGTCCGCGATATTCCAGCCGATCTTGCGGTCCGCAACGGCAAGCTCCAGGCCGCAGGTCAGCTCGGCGCTCTGCTCGAAGCGCAACGGGGTCTCGCTGCCGAGCAGGCCGGAGACGGCCGCCCCGATCTGGTCGCGCAGTTTCTTGGGCAGGTCGAAGGCGCTGGCGACCACGGCGTCATGTTTTCCGGACAGGGCCTGGGCCAGATCCTTCTGCTCGTCTTCATCCAGGGCGTGCAGCCGTTTCAGGAAAACCTTGACCGCCTGCGCCTCGAGCTCGGCATCTGCCAATTCGCTCAGGGCCTGGCGGGTGGCGTGGGCGACCTGCCGGGCGACCTGGCGGGAGATCTCCGACAGGGTTTCCTCCTTGTCGCGCTCCAGTTCCGCCAGCCAGCGGCGGCGCTGTCCGTCCACCTCATCCCGGGCCGCCTGTTTCAGCGTGCGGCGGACTTCATCCGCCTCATGGCGAGCGTCGGCCAGGATTTCCTCGCGTTCGCGATCCAGCGTCTGCTGCTGGTCGCGGTAGCGTTCGGCCTCCTCCATGGCATGCTGTTCCTGTTGCGCGGCCGAGTCGAGGCGCGCCTGGATGCGATCCTCCCGCTTCTGCATGGCCTCGATCACCGGGCCATAGAGAAAACGCTTGAGCAGCCAGACCAGGACCAGGAAATTGACGATCTGCGCCGTGACCGTGATCCAGTCGATGCTCATTGCTCAGCCCCCCGCGATGACATGATCCCAGAAGGGATTGGCGAAGATCAGGATCATCGACACCACGAAACAGTAGATGGCGGTGGACTCGATCATGGCCAGGCCGACGAACAGCGTGCGGGTGATGGTCCCGGCCTCGTCCGGTTGCTGGGCGATGGCCGACATGGCCTGGGCCACGGCGCGGCCCTCGCCCAGGGCCGGGCCGATTGAACCGATGGCGATGGTCAGTCCGGCGGTGAGCACCGAAATCATGCCGATGATTGAAACGTTATCCATGGGGGTCTCCTTTTTCCGTGGGTTGATCCTGCTTTTCTTCGGTGGGCTGATGCGCCGCGCTGGCCGAGGCGATGTACACCATGGCCAGGATGGCGAAAATGTAGGCCTGGATGGTGCCGGTGATCAGCCCCAGCAGCTGCATGACGACGGGGAAGAAAAAAGGCGTCAGGCTGAGCAGGATGCCGACGATCACGGTGCCGCTCATGATGTTGCCGTAGAGGCGCACCGCCAGGGCGACGGTGCGCGACAGCTCGCCGATGAGGTTGAAGGGCAGCATCAGGGGCGTGGGCTTGATGTAATGCCGCAGATAATTGAGCAGGCCCTCGTGGGCGATGCCGTAGAGCGGCACCGCCACCAGCACGCAGATGGCCAGTGCGGTGGTGGTGGAGAGCGAGCCGGTGGGCGGGATGTAGCCGGGCACGATGGCCAGCAGGTTGCTGGTGAGGATGAACAGGAACAGGGTGCCGATGAAGGGCAGGTAGCGGCTGTAATCCTGCCGGCTCACTTCGCGGATCTGGTCGCGCGTGCCCGACACGATGACTTCCAGCAGGTTCTGCCAGTGCGACATTCCGGTGCCGCTGGACAGACGGCGGCCGATCAGCCAGGACGCCAGGGTCAGCAGCGCCATGATCAGCCAGGTATAGAGGAGGGTGGCGTTGAGATTGAAAAATCCCCATGACCCCAGGATGATGTTGTCCGGACTGATGGTCATGCCAGTCTCCTGTTCTGTTCCGCGGGGGGTCGTCTGCACGCGACCATGCGCCGTGCCACCAGCCACCGTGCCAGCGTAAAGCCCGCGATTGCCGCGATCACATGGCGCCAGTCCCACAGCTGCAGCACCCCGAACATCACCTCCCCCACCACGATGATGCGCAGCGCCATGCCGCCTGCCAGCCACAGGCCGGGCCGGCGCCGGGTGTGCAATCGCTGCAGCGAGCGCCACAGCGCCAGCAGGAACAATAGTCCCAGTGCCATGCCCAGGGCGAAGGCGGCAAACAATGTCAGGGTGAGGGCTGTCATGAATTGTGTGCTCGCTGAGGCGTGTGATTCAGCAAGGGGCCCAGCGCCAGGGGGGCCAGCAGGCAGGTCGCCATGCTCACTATCACCATGCCGGAGTAGACCGGCCCCGGGACAACATCGGTCCCCAATTGCTGCCCTTGGTGCATGATCACCATGGCGATCTCCGCGCGCGGGATCATGCTGATGCCGATCAGCAAAGCGCCGCTGCTACCACCGATCAGCAGGGTGGGCAGGCCATGACCAATCAGCTTGCCGAGTATGGCGGCGAGCAAAAGCGCCAGACCGATGCCCAAACCGCTGGTCAAAGATGCCGGATCGATATGCAGGCCGATGCTGATGAAGAAAAATGGCGTAACAAAGGCATACAGGTCCTGAAAGGATTTTTCGGTTTTCACCGCTTCAGGATCTCCGCTGAATACCAGGCCGGCGAACAGTGCGCCAATGGCGAGGGAAAAACCCAGACTGCCGGCGAAGGCGGCGATCAGAAAGCCGATGCCAACCACCACCAGCATGCGTTCGGGTGGATGTTGCAGCCGCGCCGCCAGGCGTGTCAGGTGCCGCTCGCCATAACGCGAAAAAAGCAGGCAAAAGAGAACGAAAAAAACGAACTTGAGTGCAAAAGCACTGGCCGTGCTGCCCAGCGCGGGCCAGAACACCCCGTTGCCGTTGAGCAGTACCGGCACGACGGCGAACAGCAGCGCCATCAGCGCGATGCCGGAGATGTCGTCCAGTTCGGCCACGTCCACCAGTAGCTGGCCGTTGTCCGAATTGAGCGCCCCCCTGGCATCCCAGGTGGCGACGGAGACGCCGACGCTGGTGGCGGTGAGCGCGGTGGCGATCACCAGTGCCGGCACCAGGGCGATATCGAGCAGGTAAAAAGCGGTGATGAAGCCTGTCGCAGCCGAGACGATGACACCGCAGATCCAGATCAGGGTGGCGCTGGGGAGTTTTTCCGCCAGGGCGCGGGGGTGACTTTCCAGGCCGACCTTGAACAGCAGGGCGATCACGCCCAGGTCGGCCATGTAGCGGAAGGCCGTCATCACTGGTTCGCTGAGAAACTGCCACGGGTTGTCGGCCAGGCGCAGCAGAATGCCGAACAGCATATAGCCCACCAGCGCCGGCAGCCCCATGCGCTCGAACAGGGACTTGACCGCCACCGCCGCCACCACCGAGGCGCCGACCAGCATGATCATCAGGGCGTCGATCTGGGCGGGATCACTCACGGCGACTCTCCTGCTTGATCCAGTACCAGGCGTTGAGACAACCGACGACCACCCCGATGATGAGCAGGCTCAGCGTCCACGAGGGCGGCCCGGGAAAGGCGCGGTCCAGCCAAAGGCCGATGACGATGGCGATCACGGTGGGGATGGCTACCGACCAGCCCACCAGACCGAACATGCCCAGCCAGAACCAGACATCGCCATTTTTCGCGCGCCGGGCCTCGGCCTTGCGATGGGCTTTTCTGGCCACTTCCCGGGTGAAATCTGGTTTCTTTTCCGCCATGACCGCATCACTCCAGTTGACCCAGGCGCCGCCAGGTGCCGGCCTCCAGGCGGGCCAGGGCGCTGCGGGCCTGACGCTCGCGGTCGCCGCGGGCGCGGAAGTCCTGTTTCGCCACGTCCTTGAGCCGGTCCAGGCTGGTGCCTCGCATCGCATTGCGCACCGATACCAGCACTTCGCTGCCGCACTTCACCAGGGTCCCCTCATCGATTGCGAGCAGTTGTTCGCGACCCTCGGGCGTCCAGTAAATGAAAACTCCGGGCGTGAGCGCGGCAACGAAGTCCACGTGACGCGGCAGCAGGCAGAACCAGCCGTTTTCCGCTTCCGCAACCAGCTTGCTCGCGGGGGCGTCCACCACAACGCAGGTCGGCATCAGAAGCTTGAGATGGAGTCGATCCGCCATGCCGCGCCCTCAATCGCCTTTCTTTCTGGCTTCGTCGATGGCCCCGATCATGTACAGGGCCCGTTCCGGATAGTCCGCATAGTCTCCAGCCAGGATGCGCTCGCAGCCTTCCAGCGTGTCGTCGAGTTCCACCACCTTGCCGGCATGGCCGGTGAACTGTTCGGTGGTAAAGAAGGGCTGGGTGAGAAATCGCTCCAGGCGTCGTGCCGTATTGACGGTGCGGCGATCCTGCCCGGAGAGCTCCTCGATCCCCAGCATGGCGATGATGTCCTTGAGGTCCTCGTACTCGGCCAGCACCCGCCGGGCCGCCTGGGCCACTCCGTAGTGGCGGCGGCCGGCGATGCTGGGCGACAGCATCTTGGAATTGGAGCCCAGCGGGTCCATGGCGGGATAGAGTCCCTGGCTTGCCCGCTTGCGCGACAGCACCACCGAGGCGGTCAGGTGGGCGAAGGTGTGGGTGGCGGCAGGATCGGTGAGATCGTCCGCCGGGACATAAACTGCCTGGACCGACGTGATGGCGCCGCTGGATGTGCTGCAGATGCGCTCCTCCAGTTCGGCCAGTTCGGTGGCCAGGGTCGGCTGATAGCCGACCCTGGAGGGGATCCGCCCCATCAGTCCGGACACCTCGGCGCCCGCCTGCACGTAGCGGAAAATGTTGTCGATCAACAGGAACACGTCCCGCCGCTCGACATCGCGAAAGTACTCGGCCATGGTCAGCGCCGTGTGGCCCACCCGGAAGCGGGCACCGGGCGGCTCGTTCATCTGGCCGAAGACCATCACCGTGTTGTCGAGCACTTCGGCCTCGCGCATTTCCCGATGAAACTCCTCCGCCTCGCGGGAGCGCTCGCCGATGCCGCAGAACAGGCTCACTCCCTCGTAGCGGGTGGCCATGTTGTGGATCATCTCGGCGATGAGCACGGTCTTGCCGACGCCCGCCCCGCCGAACAGCCCCGCCTTGCCGCCGCGTTCCAGCGGCGCCAGCAGGTCGATGACCTTGATTCCGGTGGTGAAGATTTCATCACCGGTGGTCCGCCGCCACAGGGGCAGGGGGGGCTGGTGAATCGGGCGTCGCTCAGCCGGCTCGATCTCCTCGCCGCGGTCGATGACCTCGCCGAACACATTGAGCATGCGGCCCAGCAGGGCCTTGCCTACCGGCACCACAAGCCCGTTGCCGGTATCTGTCACCGAATCGCCACGGGCCAGGCCGGCCGTGGCATTGAGGGCGATACCCCGGATGGTCTGCGGGTCCAGATGCGTCTGGGTCTCGATCGCCATGCGCCCCTCTTTGCCCGTTTTCAACAGGTTGTTCCGTGCCGGCAATCGTTTGGGAAAGCGCACATCGACCACGCTGCCGCGCACCGCGACGACGGTGCCGATATTCGCTTCGGAGGCGGAGGGGGGATCGGCCGGCATGATCAGTCCCGCTGCTTGTTCATGTGTTCTGCTTGCTCCGGTTCGCAAACTGGCCCGGGCTTGCGCCGGTTGAGGCACGGAGTTGCAGCAGCCACATCGCCGCCCGCCATCGTGGCGTTGCCGGCGATGCGCGCCCTGTGGCCGATCTCCACCTTGCCGCCGGCAAGGCGCGCACCGTGTTTCACGGCGGCGTCCAGTGCCACGCGCCCGCCGGCGGCGTAGACATCCTGGCCGATATCCGCATCGATCCGCACCTCTCCGCCCGCTGCGAGCAGGTCGCCGCCGACCGGCTCGACGACGACGACCTCGCCGCCGGCAATGACCAGGTCGCCCCCCACGGCACCGCTGAACAGCGCCCGTTCTCCCGCCACGATGCGGTCTTCGCCCATGACGTGTTCGACCCGTTCCCGTTGATGGCCGCGCGCGTCATCGGCATGCGCGGGTCCGGAAAAGACAATCGACAGGATGATCAAAACGTTACGCATATCGGGCTCCTTAGTTGGAGGGCATCTGCCGTGGCGGTTTTTTCAACTGCCAGCGGCCCAGCAGGAAGGCGGGGATGAAAACCAGGGCAAGGAAGATCACGGCCCCCAGGGGACGATGCAGGTAATCAAGGGCGTCGGCCCAACCCAGCAGCATGAGCAGGACGGAATACATCACCATGGCGCCCACGGAGAAGAGGATGATGAACACCATGTATGCCGCCAGGGGCTTGGCGCGCGGATGCCTGACGCGCCGGACGTAGGGAATGGCCAGCAGCATCAGGGCGACCCACAGCAGGATGCCCAGGGATTGGTTGTCCATCGCATCTCCTTGCCGTTGGTGTAAGGGGTGGCGGGCGGATCCACCGGCTGGCCATTGGGCCTGCTGCGGAACGAGGCCAGCCATGCATTCAGCCTAGACCAGTCCATTGCCTGTCCGCGCACCTGCTGTCCCGTTTGCCTGCGACTTTATTCTGCTTCGCCGCGAAGCGCGGTCAGGTGCCGCGGCCGTTTCCCGTGTTCGGCATCGGGCATCCGATTCCAGCGGTCAACGGGCAATTTCCTACATTGAATGAAAGCCCACCCGGATTCGCCATGCAAGGAAACCCAATATGTCTCAAGCTGAACCCTACGCCCGCCTGTTCTCCGATCTGGACAATAACGACGTCCCGGAAGTCGGCGGCAAGAATGCCTCGCTCGGCGAGATGACGCAGCGCCTCGGAAGCGCGGGGATCCGCGTGCCCGAGGGCTTTGCCACCACGGCCCGGGCCTACCGCGATTTTCTCGCCCACAACGACTTGTCGGCGCGCATCGAGGCCCTGCTGGCGGCGTATTACCGGCAGGACAAGTCGCTGGAGTCGACCGGTGCGGCCATCCGCAAGCTGTTCCTCAAGTCCGAATGGCCGCCGCAACTGGCGGAAGCCATCCGCGAGGGGTATCGCCAACTGGCCCGGCAGATCGGCACCGAAGCGCCCGACGTGGCGGTGCGCAGCAGCGCCACCGCCGAGGACCTGCCGGACGCCAGTTTCGCCGGCCAGCACGAGTCCTACCTCAACATCCGCGGCGAGACGGACCTGCTCGACGCCTGCCGGCGCTGCCTGGCCTCGCTGTTCACCGACCGCGCCATCGCCTATCGCGACAATCACGGCTTCGACCACATGCGCGTCGCCCTGTCGGTGGGGGTGCAGCGCATGGTGCGCGCGGACATCGGCGGCGCCGGGGTGATGTTTTCGCTCGACACCGAGACCGGTTTTCCCGATGTGGTGCTGATCGATGGGGTGTGGGGGCTGGGCGAGACGGTGGTGCAGGGCAGCGTGGACCCGGACGAATACCGAGTGTTCAAGCCCCTGCTCGAACGCGAGGGCTGCCGCCCCCTCATCCAGCGCCGCATCGGCGGCAAGGCGCGCAAGCTGGTCTATTCCGACAGGGCGGATGACCCGACCCGACTGGAGGACACCGACGAGGCGGATCGCATCCGGCCGGTGCTGTCGGACGACCAGATCCTGCAGCTGGCGCGCTGGGCCGTGAAAATCGAGGCGCATTACGGGCGCCCGATGGACATGGAATGGGCGCTGGACGGCGATACCGGCGAGCTGTTCATCGTCCAGGCGCGGCCGGAAACGGTGCAGTCGCGCAAGAAAGTCGGCGCGCTCAAGTCCTTTCGCCTGACGCAGGACGGCGAACCGCTGGTGAGCGGCGATGCCATCGGCGACGCCATCGCGGCAGGCAAGGTCTGCCGCATGGACAAGCCGGGACAGGCCGCCGAGTTCCCCCAAGGCGGCATCCTGGTCACCGCCATGACCGACCCCGACTGGGTGCCGATCATGAAGCGGGCAGGGGCCATCGTCACCGACCATGGCGGACGCACCTCGCATGCCGCCATCGTCAGCCGCGAGATCGGTCTTCCGGCGGTGGTCGGCACCGGAGACGCCACCGAGCAGTTGAAGGATGGGCAAGAGGTCACGGTCTCCTGCGCCGAAGGCGGCACCGGCACGGTCTATGCGGGAATCCTGGAATTCGAATCGCAGGACGTGAACCTGGACGACATCCCCGAGACCCGTACCCAGGTCATGCTGATCCTGGCCGACCCCGCCGCCGCATTGCGGTGGTGGCGTCTTCCCGTCGACGGGATCGGCCTCGCGCGCATGGAATTCATCATCAACAACCACATCAAGATCCATCCCATGGCCTTGGCGAACTGGGACACGTTGAAGGATGGGGAGGCCAAGACACGCATTGATGCGTTGACGCAGGGCTGGCCGGACAAGCAGGCCTTCTTCGTCGACACGCTGGCGCGCGGCATCGGCAGCATTGCCGCCTCCTGTTACCCCAGGCCGGTCATCCTGCGCATGAGCGACTTCAAGAGCAACGAATATGCCCGACTCATCGGCGGTGCGGCTTTCGAACCGGAGGAGGAAAACCCCATGCTGGGCTGGCGCGGCGCCAGCCGTTATTACAGTCCGGACTATCAGGCGGGCTTTGCGATGGAATGCCGGGCGGTAAAACGGCTGCGAGAGGAAATGGGCTTCGACAACGTGATCGTCATGATTCCCTTCTGCCGCACCCCGGCCGAGGCCGACCGGGTATTGGCCGTGATGGCCGAAAACGGCCTGACGCGCGGGGTACGGGGGCTGCAGGTCTACGTCATGTGCGAGATCCCCGCCAACGTCATTCTCGCCGCGGCCTTCGCCGATCGCTTCGACGGCTTTTCCATCGGCAGCAACGATCTGACCCAGCTCACCCTCGGCGTGGACCGCGATTCCGACCGGCTGGCGAAGCTCTTCGATGAACGCGACGAGGCCGTCAAGACCCTCATCGCCCAGGTGATCGAAAAAGCCCATTCGAAAGATCGCAAAGTCGGGCTGTGCGGGCAGGCGCCGAGCGACCATCCCGAATTTGCTGCGTTCCTGGTCGAGGCGGGCATCGATTCGATCTCGGTCAACCCCGACAGCTTTGTGGCGGTGAAGCAGGCCGTGGCCCGGGCCGAACGCGCCGCCGGGCGTGGGTGACGCCATGGCGGGCCACAACCGTGATATCGCCGAACAGTTCAGCCGCCTGGCCGATCTGCTGGAACTCGAAGGGGGAATCCCTTCCGCGTGCGCGCCTACCGCAATGCCGCGCGTACCGTCGGCGGCCATTCGCGGGACATGGCCGAGATGCTGGAACAGGATGAAGACCTGTCCCGGCTGCCCGGTATCGGCAAGGATCTGGCCGGCAAGATCCGTCAGATCGTCGAGACCGGCCATCTGCCGCTGCTGGATGGACAGGATGGAACAACGCACGCCGGTGGCGCTGAGCCAACTGATGCGTATCGAGGGCCTCGGCTCCAAGCGGGTGAAGACCCTGTACGAAGCGCTCGGCATCCAGTCCCTGGACGATCTCAAGCAGGCGGTCGATGCGCGGCAGGTGCGCGGGCTGTCCGGCTTCGGCGCCAAGACCGAGGACAAAATACGCCAGGGAATCGAACGGCTGGCCGGCAGCGCAGCGCGCACCAAGCTCATCCACGCCGAGCAGATCGCCGCCCCCCTGGTCGTCGCCTGGCTGAAAGAGAGCAAGGGGGTCAAGGACGTCGAAGTGGCCGGCAGCTTCCGGCGCAGGAAGGAAACCGTCGGCGATCTCGATATCCTGGTGACCGCCAGCCGCAATTCGGACGTCATGCAGCGATTCGTACGCTACGGCGAAGCGGAAGAAACGGTCTCGCAAGGGAAGACCCGTTCCACGCTGCGGCTGCGTTCCGGCCTGCAGGCCGATCTGCGGGTGGTGCCCCAGGTGGCCTTCGGCGCCGCCCTGTATTACTTCACCGGGTCCAAAGACCACAACATCGCGGTGCGCAAGCTGGCGCAGAAGAAGAAGCTGAAGATCAACGAGTACGGCGTATTCAAGGGCGACGAGCGGGTGGCCGGCCGCACCGAAAAAGAGGTGTTCGACAGCGTGGACCTGCCGTTCATTCCGCCCGAACTGCGGGAAAACCGGGGCGAGATCGAGGCGGCCGCAAGGGAAAACTGCCCGAGCTGGTCGAGCTCGACGAGATCCGCGGCGACCTGCACTGCCACACCAACGCCACCGACGGCCATCATGGCCTGGAGCAGATGGCCCGCGCGGCGCAGGCGCTGGGCTATGAATACCTGGCCATCAGCGACCACGGCCGGCATGTCAGTGTCGCCCGCGGGCTGGACAGAAAACGGCTGGAAGCGCAGATCGCGGCCATCGATCGCCTCAACGGGAAGCGGGATGGATTCGTCCTCTTCAAGTCGGCCGAGGTGGACATTCTGGAAGACGGCAGCCTCGACCTGCCGGACGCGGTCCTGAAGCAACTGGATTTCACGGTCTGCGCCGTGCGCTACAAGTTCGACCTCTCCCGCGAGCGCCAGACGGAGCGGGTCCTGCGCGCCATGGACAATCCGTATTTCAACATCCTGGCTCATCCCACCGGTCGGCTCATCAACGAACGCGAGCCCTACGACATCGACCTGGAGCAGATCATGCAGGCTGCCAGCGAGCGCGGCTGTTTTCTGGAACTCAACGCCCACCCCGAGCGGCTGGACCTGAACGATGCCCACTGCAAGCGCGCGCATGAACTCGGAATCAAGCTCGCCATCAGCACGGACGCCCACAGCACCAGCGATCTCGAATTCATGCGCTACGGCATCGGGCAGGCCCGACGCGGCTGGCTGCGGGCGGACGACGTCCTCAATACGCGCAGCCTGAACGCGCTGAAAAAGCTGCTCCGCCGCAACTGACGGGAAGACAGGAAAAAGCGAACATGCCCGAACTGCCCGACGTGGAAACGTTCAAGCGCTATCTCGACGCCACCGCCCTGCACCAGCCGATCGGCACGGTTCGCGTCGGCGCCCCCCGTCTGCTGCACGGCACCACGCCGCAAGGGCTCGGCCGCAGGCTGCACGGGCAGGCCCTGGAATCGACCCGCCGTCACGGCAAGTATCTGTTCGCCCGGGTGGACGAAGCGGGCTGGCTGGTGCTGCATTTCGGCATGAGCGGCCGGCTGCAGTATGCGGAAGCATCGGGCCAGTTGCCGCAGGATGCGGAATTGCTGCTGCGGTTCGAAAACAATGCAGGGCTTGCCTACATTGCCCCACGCAAGCTGGGCCGGATCGACTGGAGCGATGCGCCGGATGACTATGTTGCGGCCCGCGGACTGGGACCGGATGCGCTGGCGATCGATCATGCCAGCTTTCGCGATCTGGCCCGTGGCCGGCGAGGCGGGGTCAAGTCGTGGCTGATGGATCAGGGCAGCCTGGCCGGCATCGGCAACCTCTACGCTGACGAAATCCTGTTCCAGGCGGGGATCCATCCCGGACAAGCGGTGGCGGAACTGGATGACGAAACGCTCCAGGCCTTGCACACGGCCCTGCGCCGGGTGCTGCGTCAGGCCATCGACGCCGCCGCCGATCCGGACGCCATGCCGCGCAATTTCCTGCTGCCCCAGCGCCGGGCTGACGGCCGCTGCCCGCGCTGCGGCGAAACGGTGGCCACGACCCGGGTAGGCGGCCGGACAGCCTATTATTGTCCCCGCTGCCAGCCCGGCTGAGAGCGAGCACCGTCGTGGCTTCCATTCTGCAACCCGGACGCAACTGTTGGCGCATCGAGCCGGCCAGCCACGCCAGCGTACTCGTCGACGGTGCCGCCTATTTCGCGGCGTTCCGGGCGGCCGCCATGCGCGCGGAGCAATCCATCTTCATCATCGGCTGGGATGTGGACAGCCGCGTGCGACTGGTGCGGGACGGAACGGAGGATGATCTGCCGGTGGAACTGGGCGCCTTGCTCAATGCCCTGGTCAAGCGGCGGTGGACGCTCCAGATTTATGTCCTGGACTGGGATTTCGCCATGCTTTACGCCGCCAACCGGGAGCTGCTGCCGCTCTACAAGCCAGACTGGCGCACCCACCGGCGCCTGCATTTCCACCTCGACGACCGCCACCCGGTGGGCGGCTCCCATCACCAGAAAATCGTGGTGATCGACGACGCGCTCGCCTTCGTGGGGGGGCTGGACCTGACCGGGGGCCGCTGGGACACGCCCGCGCACCGGCCGGACGATCCGTTGCGGCGCAGGCCCGACGGCGAGCGCTATGCGCCTTTCCACGACGTGCAATGGATGGTGGAAGGCCGAGCCGCCGCCGCATTGGGAGAGCTTGCCCGGCAGCGCTGGCAGCGCGCCACCGGGCACCCCCCGAAGGCCGGCGCTGCCGCCGTAGACAACACAGCGCTCTGGCCGGCGAACATCGAGCCGGACATGGAGGCGGTGGACGTGGCCATCAGCCGCACCGAGCCGGCCTATGCGAAACAGCCTGAAGTGCAGGAAGTGAAGCAGCTCTATCTGGATGCCATCGCCGCCGCCCGGCACTGGATTTATTTCGAGAACCAGTATTTCACCGCCCATGCCGTGGGCGATGCGCTGGCGCAGCGGCTGCGCGAGGACGATGGCCCGGAGGTAGTGGTGGTCACCCGCGCCGCCGGCGGCGGCTGGCTGGAGCACAACACCATGGCGACCCTGCGCGCCCGTCTGCTGCGGCGGCTGCGGGAAGCCGATGTCCATGGCCGCCTGCGGGTCTATTTTCCCCACCGGGATGATCTCGACGTGATCAATCTGCACAGCAAGCTCACAGTGGTGGACGACCGTTTGCTTCGCATCGGCTCGGCCAATCTGAACAACCGCTCAATGGGGCTGGACACCGAGTGCGACCTGGCCGTGGATGCCGCGGATGAGGCGACCCGGCAGGCGATCACCCGGGTGCTGTGTCGTCTGCTGGGCGAGCATCTGGGTTGCGATCCGCGCCAGGTGGCCGATCAACTGCAGTCGCGGCAATCGCTCATCGCCACCATTGAGGCGCTGCAGGCGGGTCCGCGCACCCTCAAGCCGCTCGACGCCACGCTGTCGCCCGAGCTGGATGCGCTGGTGCCGGAGGAAGATGTCATCGATCCGGAGCGTCCGGTGGACCCCGACCAGATGGTCGAGGAGATCGCGCCGGGCGAGGAACGCCCCTTGATCGGCCGGCGCGTGAACCTGCTGGTGACGCTCCTGGTCGCGCTTGGCGCCCTGGCAGCGGCGTGGCGCTGGACCCCGCTGGGCGACTGGCTGAACCGGGAGGCCCTGACGCAGGCTGCGACCCTGATCAAGGATTCGGACGCGGCGCCGCTTTGGGTGCTGGGCGCCTATCTGCTCGCCTCGACGCTCGCAGTGCCGATCACCGTGCTTATTTTGCTGACCGTGCTGGTGTTCGGCCCCTATGCGGGGTTCGCCTACAGTGTGTCGGGATCCCTGCTGGGGGCCGTTTTCACTTACTGGCTCGGCCATGCGCTGGGACGCGACACGGTACGCCATCTGGCCGGGCGGCGCGTCAACTTGCTGAGCCGGCGACTGGCGCGCCATGGATTGCTCGCGGTGCTGGCGGTGCGGACGATCCCGGTGGCGCCGTTCACGGTCGTCAATCTGGTGGCGGGGGCCTCGCATATCCATTTCCGCGATTTCGTGCTGGGCACGCTTCTCGGCATGACCCCCGGTATTCTGGCCGTGACCCTGTTCGCCGACCGCATCGCGGCCGTCCTGCGCGACCCCACTCCGACTACCCTCGCCCTGCTGGGGGCGGCCGTGGCAGCGATCGTGCTGGGCGCCTGGAAATTGCGGAACTGGCTGATCCGCACGGGCCGCCGTTCCGGCTAGCAGCGGAACCTGTCCGCCAGCATGAAACCGCTCCATATCGGCACCTCGGGCTGGTCATACGACCATTGGACGGGGCCGTTCTATCCGGACGGCCTGGCCGCCGGGGATCGGCTCGCCCATTACGCCGGACGGTTTTCAACCGTGGAAATCAACAACAGTTTCTACCACTTGCCCGAGGCGGGCGTCGTTGACCAGTGGCGCGATACGGTGCCCGCGGATTTCGTGTTCAGCGCCAAGGCCAGCCGCTACATCACCCACATGAAGAAGCTCAAGGATCCGCATGAAAAACCGTGCCGCCCTTCCTGCAGCGGATCGACCGGCTGGGCGACCGCCTGGGTCCCGTACTGTTCCAGTTGCCGCCCCGCTGGCACGTGAATCCCGAACGCCTGGAGGCGTTTCTCGAATGCCTCGACCGGCGCCATCGCTATGCCTTCGAATTTCGCGACCCGAGCTGGTTCGACAAGACCGTTCAGCGCCTGCTCGAAAAATACGATGCTGCCTTTTGCATCTACGACCTGAACGGACAGATGTCGCCCAAACATGTCACGACGGATTTCGCCTACGTGCGTCTGCACGGCCCGGGTGCGGCCTATCAGGGCCGCTACGACAATCGCACGCTGGCAGGATGGGCGGGCGCCTTCTCTGACTGGATCAGGCAGGGCAGGGCGGTGTACTGCTATTTCGACAATGACCAGGAGGGCCATGCGGCCCTTGATGCGCTGCGCCTGAAACACATGCTGGAAAAACCCTGACGTCTTGCCGTTTAGCCGCCGTCCTTTGCCTGACCTGAATCCGCCATGGCCTGCATCGATTTGCCGTAGTGGGCATACAGGCGCACCTCGTCGTCATGGCCGATGATCTGGTCGGGATCGTAGGCCGGGGCGGTGCGAATAAGCTCGCGGCCAAGCTCCACGAAGATCGCCCCATCCGCCCAGCTCACCCGGTCGACCCAGAGGGGCGCGACCAGCACTTTCTTGCCCGGCCACCAGTTGCCGGTGTCCACCACAAAATAGCGGACGCGCCAGTCCTGATCGTCGAGCACCAGGTCATGCACATGGCCGATTTCGCCATCTTGTGCCTGCAGGCGATAACCCATCACTTCCCCGCTGTCGCGCAGGCGCAGATTGTCGGGCGCGTCGGCCGGTTCTGGCGGCGGTTCTATCGGCGATTTTGCCAATGGTTCTGCCGGCGGCACGACGGGCGGCGTCGGCACGCCGAAGGCGCTGGTTTCCCAATAGGGCGGCCAGCCGTAATGGCGGTGATACTCAATCTCGTAGTGCCGCGAGACCGGTCGCGCGCGGTCGATCGGCGGAGCGTTTTCCACCTGCTCGCGGCTGAGGTCGAGCGTGATGCGTTGGTTCTCGTCGTCCACGCCGGACACCGCACGCGGTGCGATCAGCACGTCGCGCCCGAACAGCCAGCCGCCGGTGTGGACCACAAAATATCGCACGTCCCATTGCTGGTCGTCGAAATAAACCTGTTCGACCCTGCCGATCTCGCCGTCACAGGCGAGCAGCACGTAGTTTTTCAGGTCGCGGAGTTTGCGGAGTTGTCTCATGTCATATCCAGGGTTACCTATCAAAATGCCTTCGTCTAATACCGGCAATTCGCTTTTGCAGACGCCGTCCCAGCATAGAAGCTGATCTCCATGGTGACGAGGGTTCAACTGAGAATCCTGATTGCAGTATAGGCAGCCCCCATGGCTGCCATTCCGGCCATTCCGGCGGGTGGCACTCCGCAGAAATCAGGCTGCGCTGCGGGCGATCACATGTTCTGGATACCCAGATGCCGCAGTACGGTCTTTTCCGCTTCGACCGCAAGAAATTTGCCCAGCCCCAGCCCAAGAATGATCCACCATGAGGTCATGTCGAGCGAGACAGTCCGGAACAAGGTCTGCATCGGTGGGGCGTAGCTGAACAGAAGCTGGAACACGATCAGCAGGAGCGTCATCCCGGTCGCCACCGGGTTGCCGCTGAAAATATCCCGGCGGAATGCGGTGGCGGTGAAGCGCCGCACATTGAACAGATACACCAGTTCG